>JAGQPO010000369.1 GCA_020426665.1 Planctomycetales bacterium | reverse complement strand
TAGTCGTTGATCGCTCTGCGATCAAAACGTTCTGATCGCGGAGCGATCAACGACACAGCTCACACTCAAATACCAATTCTATTTCGCATCAATGAATCGATATCATTTGTTTCAAGTTGCGTTCGCTCTTTGCGCGCTGGCCGTCCATTCGGCTTGTCCATCCAAGGCGGCCGAGCCTACCGTAGCATACGAATTGAAACATGCGGCCGGTCCGCTCGATAACCCGCTAAAAGGTTTGGTGCCTTATGCGCGACCTTATCCGGATCGATTTCCGCACAGCATGGAGTTCATGTATCTGGCGCTGGAAGATTTAATGTTGGCCGAAGATCGTTTCCAATGGCAACCCTTGGAAGACCTGCTGGACGACATCGCATCGCGTGGCAATCAGGCGGTGATCCGCATCTATGTCGAATACCCGGGAAAGAAGAAGGGTGTCCCGAAGTACTTGGTCGACCAGGGATTAAAAATCCACACCTATATCAACACCAACACGGCTCCGCTGCCTCCGACGGAGGTCTCGACACCGGACTACGAAGATCCTCGTTTGCGAAAGGCCTTTCAAACGTTCATCAGCGCGTTCGGTAAAAAGTATGACGGAGACCCGCGTTTAGCCTACATCACCGCCGGATTGCTGGGCACGTGGGGTGAATGGCACACGTATCCCCGTAACGACCTGTGGGCCAGCGATGCCACGCAAAAAATCGTGCTGGACGCCTACGAATCGGCTTTCTCATTAACGCCGATTTTGTTGCGTTACCCGGCCGGACCTGGTCATGGTTACCAGAGTGAAAATGCATCACGCCCATTTGGTTACCACGACGACTCATTCGCCTGGGCAACGCTGGACACCGGAAAGCGGCAAGACGATTGGTTCTACATTCCGGCGCTCAAAGCGGCCGGCGATGCGGCGGTCAACAAATGGAAAACGTCGCCCATCGGAGGCGAAATCCGTCCCGAAGTCTGGGGCAAGATCTTTGATGCGCCGGATCAGTGGCCGGCGCAATCACAGTCGATCCATGACTGCATCACCGAGACGCACGTGACCTGGTTGATGGACACGGGAATGTTCCGTGAAGTTGCGTCGTCGGAACGGAAAGAGCGGGCCGCTGCCGAAGTCCGGCGGATGGGTTACGAATTGCACGTTCGCGGCGCCGATTTTTCGGTCGACCCCGCGTCCGGTCAATGTCGGGTCACTTTGCAATTAATCAACCAGGGCGTCGCGCCGTTTTATGCGGATTGGCCAACCGAAATCGCGTTCGCTGACCCGTCGGGGACGCTGGCAAAACAATCGGTCGCAGCGGGATTGTCGATGCAAGGCCATCTGCCACGATTGACACCGCACAAGTTGACCGAGTCGGTGGACATCACCGGACTTGCGGGAACCTATTCGGTGCTGCTTCGCGTGGTCAATCCGCTCGTCGGCGGCAAACAACTTCGGTTCGCCAACATCGAACAAGATCAAACCAGCGCGGGCTGGTTGACACTGGGAAAAATTGACATCTAGAAGGAGCGTACAAATGAAGGAATTGATTGAAAAACAATTGGGCAATGAAATCGGAGTCAATCTCCACAGCGCCCACCGAATTGAACCGGCCACCTTGATCGCAGCCGGAAACGACTACTTTTCGATCACAACGCAAGAGGACGAAAACGTCTATCACGTACCTTACATGAATATCGTGAAGATAATCGAAAATCCGGGCGGTGTGGTCATCAGCGGCTTTTTCAAATCACACAAGACCCATCCGTTTGTGATCAAGATCGGTCACGTCGTCGAATATGTTCCGACCTAAGATCATTCAAGCCGACCTGACCGACAATCATCACCAGGAATCCGTGCTGCGGATGATGGATGCTTATGCGTCGGATCCGATGGGTGACGGCAAACCACTTTCCGACTTTGCGCGACGGCATTTGATCGCTGGACTGATCCATCATCCAACGACGCTGATCTTTTTGGCGATGCAAGAGAACGAACCCTGCGGTATCGCAGTTTGTTTTCGAGGCTATTCGACGTTCGCGGCAAAGCCGCTGATTCACGTCAGTGACTTCTACGTCGATCCCGCCTTACGCGGACAGGGAATCGGCATGTCACTGCTGCGTCGTATCGAACAAGACGCCGTCCAGACAGGCTGCTGCAAGATTGTGCTGGAAGTCCAGGAGCACAACTCTCGCGCCAGGTCTGTTTACTCGGCGTTCGGATTCAGCCAAGCGGTCTATGTCAAAGAAGCCGGCGGTTCATTGTCGATGTCCAAGTCACTGCTATCCGGCTGAGATCAGCCGCGTTGCAAGCTACTTTTTCGGCTCCGGTTTTTCCTTTTTCGGCAACCATGCAGCCAACTGTTCTTTGACGGCGTCGCTTTCCGGCGCCAAGGCCAGGTTTTTCCATTCGTAGGGATCTGCGACGACGTCGTACAATTCTTCGTCGCCGTTGGCGTAGCGAATGTAGCGGTGCGACTCGGTCTTGACGGAATGATTGCCTCGACCGTGGGTGGTAATCGCGGGGAAGTCCCAGGGCGAATTCGGATTTTTCAGCAACGTCGTGATGTCGTGGCCGCTGACATGTTCCGGTGTCTCTAGTCCGGTCAATTCACAGAGCGTCGGATAGATCGACATCAGGTCGACCGATCGATCACATCGCGTTCCCGGCATGGTGACGCCCGGAACAACCCAAATGAATGCGGTCCGTGTGGTTTCTTCCCAAAGTGCAAACTTGCGCCAGTGTTCTTTTTCGCCCAACGACCAACCGTGGTCGCTCCAAAGGCAAATGATGGTGTTGTCTTTGTTGGGGCTGGCGTCGAGCGCATCAAGCAGTCGCCCGAGGTTCATGTCGGTGTAGCTGCAGGTCGCCAGATAAGATTGGATGGCAGCCTTCCAACGACCGCTTTTCAAGAACTTTGCGTGATCGCCTTGAGGACCGGCCATCCGAACACCTGCGGGAGGAATGTCGGCAAGGTCATCTTCGATGTGGGGCGGAAGCTGAATCGATTCCAACGGAAACGCATCGTAATACTTTCGTGGTGCGACAAACGGCAAGTGCGGCTTGTACAGGCCACAAGCGACAAAAAACGGCGTGTCACTTTTCTTTGAAATTCGTTCGATGCAATAATTCACGCAGTGCCAGTCCATGATGTCATCGTCCTTCAGATCCGGATGGGTGACGTCGTCGTGATAGCCGTCCATTTTTTTGACGCCTGGACCGTCGGCACTCAACCCGTCATCAGACATGTACTCGGTCCATTCACTCGGATAAAACTGTCGCGAATGATAGATCTTTCCGGCGCCGGCGACGTGGTAACCCGCGTTTAAAAACTGGGCGCTCAATCCTTCGCCGGCGGCCTGGTGATTTTTCCATTTATCGCCGTTCTTGTAACACCCGGACACCCATGGTCGGCGTCCACTCATCAATGCACAGCGCGAAGGTTCACACGCCGGCACGGCGCAGTGGGCGTTGGTAAAGGTCACACCGCGGCGAGCGAGTCGATCGAAATTTGGCGTTCGAGCTTGCGGATTTCGCCCGAGGTGCGTCATCCAATGATTCAAGTCATCGACCGCTATGAACAAAACATTCGGGCGCTCGGCAGCCTGAGCAACGCAAGAAAAACACATCAAGGCGGCGACAGTGATCAAGCGATTCATGGTGAGATGACCTGGTACAAATTCTCGGTGATTGGTTTTGGGAGCGAATCGAGCGATTGCGGTTCAATCCGCCTTTGACTCAAAGCACAGGGATGGACAGGCATCACCGTTGGCGCCTAGCCTTTAGGCGATTCCTTTGTCGCTGCGACGCAGCAACAAAGGGCGGCTAAAGCCTGCACACCAACGAATGCCGAATCCGTTCGATGATTCGCTCGCCCATTAGTCAGTCTAACCGATTCTGGTGCGACTCACATTGGTTCCGCTGTGTTTCTGTTGCGTCGATCCCAATCCTGGTACATTCTGCTGCTTCCAATACCTATTAACACCCTGATGGCACCAATTGTCTTTGTCGACGGAGTCCCAACACAATGAAAATTACCGGATTGAAGTTTTACCAGGTTGACCTGCCGCTCGCCGAAGGCAACTACAGCTGGTCCGAAGGCAAGAGCGTTGACGTCTTTGATTCCACGGTCGTCCAGATCGATACGGACGCCGGGATCTCCGGTTATGGTGAAGTTTGTCCGCTTGGTCCAGTCTATCTACCGGCGTATGCCGCGGGTGCACGTGCAGGGATTGTCGAACTAGGTCCACAATTAATTGGACGTGATCCGACACAATTGATTGCGATAAACCAGACCATGGATCGCGTCATGAAGGGGCATCCTTATGTCAAATCGGCAATCGATATGGCGTGCTGGGATCTACTGGGCAAAGTCGCCGGGTTGCCGGTGTGCACGTTACTGGGCGGTCGATTCGGCGACGACGTTGTTTTGTACCGCGCCATTTCGCAGCGTCCCGCCGCGGAGATGGCGGAAAATGTTGCCGGTTACCGCGCCGAAGGCTATCGGCGGTTCCAATTAAAAGTCGGCGGGCGACCGGATGACGACATCCAGCGCATCCGTGCGGTTCGTGATATTTTAGAGCCCGGCGACAAATTGATCGCCGACGCGAACACCGGTTGGCTGATGCACGAGGCGATGCGAGTCGTTGGCGCCGTTGCCGATGTGGACGTTTACATTGAACAACCTTGTGCGACGTATCAACAGTGTTTAAGTGTCCGCCGACACACCAATTTGCCTTTCGTCCTGGACGAAGTCATCGACTCTGTCGATGCAATTCTGAAGGGAGCGGCCGACCAGGCAATGGACGTTGTGAATATTAAAATCAGCAAGTTCGGCGGGCTGACCAAAGCAAAGCAAGCACGCGACTTATGCGTTTCACTTGGGATCGCGATGACACTGGAGGACAGTTGGGGGGGCGACATTATCACCGCTGCGATCTCGCACCTTGCCCACAGCACGCCGACCGAATATCTGTTCACATCAACCGACTTTAACAGCTATGTCACACAATCGATTGCCGATGGGGCACCCCATCGCGACAACGGGCGAATGGCAGCGTCGACGGCTCCGGGGCTGGGAATCGAACCCAAGTTTGACGTCCTAGGCGACCCGAAGTGGGCGTGTGGGGGGTAGATGATGTCGCGCGACCGATGGTGTATCGGGAATCTCAATTTTTAGATCTGAGATTCACTGACTCCAACCGAATCGATAGATGACGCACTGGGTGACTTCAACGTATACTATGGTTCCCCGCCTCTCGTTGCCCACCTGAAGAATGTGCCTGCGCATGTCGTTACCGCTTGCACCCCGAATTCGCACATCGTGTATTTACGCGTTGGCCGTCTTGTTTGCCCAAGTGGCCGCTGGGTCGGTATCGGCCCAGGTCGACGAGCGTGATGGCGACCTTGCTTTCTTTGAAAAACATATTCGCCCCGTGTTGGTCGAGCATTGTTATGCGTGCCATTCGGCTGAATCGAAGATCATTCGCGGCGGATTGCGGCTGGACTCTCGTGAAGGCATGTTACGCGGTGGCGACTCCGGTCCCGCATTGATTCCGGGTGACGCCGCCGCCAGTCTCGTTGTATCAGCGCTTCGTCACGAATCGTTTGAAATGCCACCAGAGGAAAAACTGGATCAATCGATCGTCGCCAAGTTTTCGGATTGGATCCAACGCGGCGCAGCAGCACCCCACGAAGTACCTTCGGAGCAACCAAAACCGCGTGTTGATCCCACACTCGCGCGCGATCATTGGGCTTTTCAACCGCTCCGTCGACCGCACGTTCCCGTCATCGATGACCCGGAGTTGGCCGATTGGGTTCGTCAGCCGGTCGACGCGTTCATTGCGGGTGCATTAGATGAACAAGGTTGGAAGCCGGCTGCACGGGCGGACAAGTACACGTTGATCCGCCGGGCCACCTTCGATTTGATTGGATTGCCGCCCAGCCCTGAAGAGATCGAAGCATTCATCAATGATGATTCGCCCGAGAGTTTCCAGCGACTGGTCGATCGCTTGCTCGCATCGCCGCATTACGGTCAGCGCTGGGGTCGACATTGGTTGGACCTGGTTCGCTATGCCGACACAAACGGCGCGGATGAAAACCATGTAATGCCCAATGCATGGCGATATCGTGATTGGGTGTTTCGTTCGCTCAATCGTGATCAGCCGCTGGATGACTTTATTGTCCATCAAATGGCCGGCGACCTGTTGACCGAAGGTGCCGATCAAGCGGAACAACGGGAACTTCTGACCGCAACCGGCATGCTGGTGATCGGCCCCAAGATGCTAGCGGAACAAGACAAGGAAAAAATGCGGATCGACATCATCGACGAGCAAATCGACACGGTTTCACGAACAATGATGGGGATGACGATCGGATGCGCACGATGCCATGATCACAAGTTTGATCCGATCACCGCACGGGACTACTACGCGTTGGCCGGAATCTTTGCCAGCACGCGCACGATGCAAAATGAAGACTTCGTTTCCAAGTGGATGGAACGCGATCTGCCGTCGGACGAGATCGCTGCGGCGCGCCAACGACATCAATTGATCATCGACCAAGCCAAACAACACCTGGATCAACTGACCAATCACGCAAACGAGGCCGTGCTAGTCAAGCTGGATGTCCAGACCTTGCCGGAAAAGCCCAGTGATCACTATCCCGAGAAGACCAAATCAGAAATCGAATCGGCGAAGAAATCTTTGGAGCAGGCGGAAAAGGAGATGCCCGCCTTTGAATCGGTGATGGCCGTCACCGAACAAACGCCAACCGATCTGGCTGTTCATATTCGTGGAAACCACCTGCGGAAAGCCGATGCGGTAACGCCACGAGGTGTGCCCGCAAGAATCGCCAGCGCCACGCCGTTTTCCGGTGTCGACCCACAGTCCAGCGGACGATTGCAATTTGCACGCTGGTTAACCGATGACAATCACGTTCTGACCAGTCGCGTGATGGCCAATCGGTTGTGGATGTGGCACTTTGGAAATTCATTGACGGAGTCGCCGTCAAATTTCGGGCTACAGTGCCCCAGACCGTTGCATGCGGAACTGTTGGATTGGCTGGCGAGTGAGCTGATCGACAACCGGTGGTCGCTAAAACGAATGCATCGGTCGATCATGCTTAGCAGCACCTATCAAATGTCCAGTCGAGACCAATCCTACTTGGAACAAGATCCAGAAAACCAGTTTTACTGGCGTCAGAATCGGCGCCGACTGGAAGTCGAACCCCTGCGTGATTCAATCCTGTGTGCCGGCGATTCGCTTGATCGTCGATTTGAAGGGAGTCCTGACAACGCGTCTTCCAACCGCCGGACGGTGTACCTGTCCATCAATCGTGCCGCGTTAATGGATCTGCTGTCTACGTTTGATTACGTCGAACCGGCTAATCATATCCCGCAACGTAGTGTCACGACGGTTCCCAGCCAGGCATTGTTTCTAATGAACAGCCCGATGGTTCATGATCAGGCGCAACGCCTGGCGAAACAAACGATGGAAAACGGATCGGATGACACATCGCGATTAACATCTGTGTGGATGAAAATCCATGGCCGCCCGCCTTCCGATCAGCAGCTTGCCGTTGCGACTCGATTCTTGGAGCAAGCTTCGCTTCAAACCAGTGTCCAACATGCTTGGGCGAGTCTGTGCCGAACATTGATCGCCGGGAGTCTGTTTAGCTATGTTGAATGATCTGTCCAGCGGCAACGGTTTCCCACAGCGGCGATCGTTCCTTAAGAGTGGAATCGGGTTGGCGGGGTTGGCCGCAGCCGATTTGATCGCCCGTGACTCGCAACAGGTCGCAAACGCCGGAACGTTTGCCAATGGGCTGCATTTACCGGCGCGAGCCAAACGTGTGATTTTCTTATTCATGCATGGCGGCCCCTCACATGTCGACACGTTTGATTACAAACCGGAACTGGAAAAACAAGATGGTAAACCGCTGCCGTTTGACAAACCACGGATTCAGTTTGCGAAGACGGGAAATCTGCTGAAGAGTCCATGGGCGTTTCGCCGCTACGGCCAAAGCGGAGCTTGGGTCAGTGATCTGTTTCCCAGCGTCGGTCGCCACGCCGATGACATCACGTTTATCAAGTCGATGCACGGATCCAACGAAGCGCACGGTGGTGCGATGTTAAAGGTTCACACCGGATCGGACACCTTCGTTCGGCCCAGCATGGGCGCGTGGATCAGCTACGGTCTCGGTTCAGAAAACGCCAACCTTCCGAGCTTCATCACCATCAATCCGACACTTGGTCATGGCGGCATACGAAATTTTGGATCGGCATTCCTACCGCCGATCCACCAGGCAACTCGGATCGGATCAACACGTGCGGCGATGAAGAACGCGGGAATCGAAAACCTGCAACCGGCCGATGCCTCGTCCACGGTGTTACAGGGCATGCAATTGGAATTGATGCGTGAATTGGATCGAAGCAACGCGATTTCGCAACACGTCGACTCCGAGATCGCGGCAAGGATGCAGTCGTTTGAGTTGGCCTTTCGGATGCAAGCCGAAACGCCGGCATTGATGGATTTGGGTAACGAGACGGCTAGCACGTTGGCGTTGTACGGAATCGACGACGGCCCCACCGACAATTATGGTCGACAGTGTTTGCTCGCCAGGCGCCTTTCCGAATCCGGCGTACGTTTCGTCCAGGTAACGCACAATTATTGGGATCAACACAGTGAACTGAAACAAAAGCACACCGAATTGGCCGGCGAAGTGGATCGGCCGATCGCCGGTTTGTTGACTGATCTGAAACAACGTGGCCTGTTGGAAGACACTCTGGTGATTTGGGGGGCCGAATTCGGACGAACGCCGACCGCCCAGGGCAACGACGGGCGCGACCACAATCCGCACGCGTTCACCTATTGGATGGCTGGAGGCGGAACGAAACGCGGTTTCAGTTATGGCAGTTCCGATGATTTCGGGTTTTATGCTGCCCAGGATAAAGTTCACGTGCATGACTTTCACGCCACAGTGTTGCACCTGTTGGGAATTGATCATGAACGATTGACGTACCGATACGGCGGACGAGATTTCCGTTTGACCGACGTCGAAGGCCGCGTGATCAAGGACATCATTGCTTGATCGATCGCTCGGTCGCATCCCACCACGTGCGGGTGATTCCCAAGCTAGTTCGCCGCCAGATTTGCACCGGACCCGCGTGGTGCGTCATACTGCCTTGACGGAAATCCGCACCCTGCGCGGTAGCAATGCAATGCGATCAACAAATTGGAATCCACGGACATGGTGGTGTTGAATTATTTGCCTTTAATAGCACACCGTGTGCGATACGCTCGCGTATTGCGAGTGTTCTCGCTGGTCGTTTGCTTCCTGCTTCTTGCGTCAACGGTTTGTGCGGTCGCCCAGCAGCCAGACGATCGGCCACTGGTTCAGCCGCCTGACCAACAGCGATTGATCGCAGATCGATTCTTTGAGGTATTGCTGCGCCGGCCACGGCCCGGGACGGCGCTGGATCGCGTTTACAGCTATCACGTCCAGAACCAGTCGATGGACGAATTCATGGCTTCGCTGGATGTAACCGAGGATGTGGAACAGGCCGGCGAGAGACAAATGGTTCTCGGCATGTGCCAGGCACGACGAGGAAATTCGTCACTCGCGATTCAGGCGTTGAAGAAGGCAGATGCGTGGCTGCCCGATGACGCCATGGCGTCTTACCAATTGGCCAAGGCGATGATAGCCGACGGAAAGGCAACAGATGCACGTCCGGTTTTGGAGCGTGCGATCCAGCGTCGGCCCAGTCGAACCGACGCACCGGACATTTATTTGGATCTTGGGCGGATGTATTTGCGATCCGGTCAAAGCGAAAAAGCACTCGCGGTATGGAAGCAGCTGACCGACCAATTCCCCGGCGATCTGGCGATAGCGGAAAAGGTCGCGACCGCGTTGGCCGACGAACAGCAATTGGAAGCGGCGCTGGATCAATTCAATCGTCTTGTTGAAAATGCAAAGACCGCGGACACTCGCATCGGATACCAGATCAAGGCGGCCGAGTTGGTGGCCCGACTAGGGGAAGTCGAAACGGCGCGAATGGAGTTTCAAACAATTCTTGATCGCTTGCGTCCGGGCAGCTGGCTGCATACG
>JAGQPO010000368.1 GCA_020426665.1 Planctomycetales bacterium | reverse complement strand
CTGGAAGTCCGTCGTACCCAAAAAACAAAAGAGGTCGTACCCAAAAAACAACGGGGACGAAGCACTACGCCAACGACGTGGCCAACAAGAAGGCGAGCAACCCGAGCGGATAAACGATGCCGACGTTTGCCATGTTCGAACCGGTCAGGTTGTCGAGCGCTTCTTGCGTGTCATTCAAATCGCTCTGCCTTCCTTCGCGTTTTGAAGCCGCATAGACGGCGAAGAAACTGACCATTTCCGGTATGCTGGTCACGACACCAAGAATCCAACCGGCAATCGCCGGGTGAATATCCATTTCGTCGATCACCGCTGCGGTTGCGTCTCCCAAAAACATCCCGGCAATCACGATCGATATTAGCGCAGACAGTCCAAGAATGATTCCATACGGTAAATTACCGACCGACTCTTCTTCCTCTTCGTCATCAGAATTGGGACGATTGAGTCGCTTGTCGAGCAACTGGTAGGCAACAAACAGCCCCAGCAAAATTGGGACAAGGTACCATTGTGTGTCCATCCCAAGCTGCATCAAAACAATGGGTACCGCGATCGCAAGACAGGCAAAAAATATCTCGTCCAAAAAACGCACTTTGAAAAGCTCGCCAAATTGGCGGTAGTAGGTGATCGCCATAAGCATCAAAACTGCATTGATAATGTTCGAACTGGCGATATTCCAAAGTCCGGCTTCCCACACACCGGAAATCCCCGCCGCCACCAGACAAACGAACTCGGGAACGGATGTCGCATACCCCGTCAATTGGCCGCGCGCCTTTGCCGACCAATTCATCGCACCGGCTACATGATCAATGCCCTTCAACAACCCGTACTTCACCGACAGGATAATGGCGGCAGCAGAAATAATCATTACAAATGCGGACATCACACAATCCCGTGGCGATGCGACCTGCGGCGACGGCCGACACTGGAAAAGAGAAACGGAAACCCGTGCCAAACGCGTCACCCTATTAAGACGCAGCATTTCACGCAATCCGTCTGCGAAATGTATATCGTCGACGCAACCGCCAGACGAACACCCCGGAAACCCACATTCGTTATGATGACGAGCCGGTCAACGGACATCGTTTTTCCCTTTTAATGAATCACTTGATATGACGCAGTGGATCAATAAACCGCAACTTCACAGCGAATTGCTTGCCGGTACGTTTCTAAATCTCGGCTCGATGACCGCCGTGGAGATTGCAGCGGGAATTGGATTTGATTGGCTGTTAATTGACCTCGAACACGGGTCCGGCTCTCTGGCCGATTTGCGCGGGATGTTGGTGGCGTGCGCGAGTGGACAGGCTGCTCCGATCGTGCGAATCCGTTCGGTCGATTCCGACACCATCAAGTTTGTGATGGACAGCGGCGCAGCTGGAATCATGTTTCCATACGTCAGCTCCGCCCAGGAAGCTCGTCACGCAGTGCGGTGCATGAAGTACCCGCCCATGGGCTGCCGGGGTGTGGCCGGGGTGATCCGCGCGACCGAGTACGGTAGAAACTGGAAGTCGTATTTTCGCGACGCGAATGAGAAGAGCCTGGTTATCGTCCAAATCGAAACCCCGGAAGCAGTCGAAGCGGCCGATGAGATCGCCGCCGTGGAGGGCGTCGATGTGTTGTTCGTCGGCCCACTGGACCTGTCCGTCAACATGGGGCACCCCGCCGAATTCGATCACCCGGATGTCGCCGCCGCATTTCGGAAAGTTGTCCAGGCCTGCGAGCGTCACGGAAAAACAGCAGGCATCCTGAGCAAAAACGGATTGCTGCAACAACACAAAGACGACGGATTTCGTTTCATCGCATTCGGCTCCGATTCCGGTGCAATCATCTCCGGTCTCCAGGATTCGCTCTCCCAATTGCGAACCTGATTGGGAGAATGGAATTCACTGCTCCAGGCAGGAATATTCCCCCATCACAACCCAAACGCGTGAGCGAGGGACTCTCCTCTACTAGGGACTCTCCTCTACTTAGGTCTGGTCCCTCGCTAACGCATTCGGGTTGTGATCTGTACCGAAGGGCTCTGCCGTCCCCAGTTTGCATCTCTTTCCAGATTGCAGGTGCCAGGCTTGCCTTGGGGTGAGCCGACGGCAAGGTAAGCGTGCTGATCAATCAAGCACTGAATCTGAACATGCTTAAATTGCATGCATTCATCGAGTTGGGTTCCGTAGGATGCCAAACTTTAGCTATTTTCTGATTTTTTTAAGTCGTTTCTCGACAACGACTTAAGGCCATTGTCGGCAAATCGCCCGCAACATTGGCCTGTTGCGTGCTATCTGACCGGCTCCTGAGCGAATGCCTCAGAATTGAGACCGCTGACGACTCTTGAGCGTCTTTAGTGATGGCCCAGGTAGGAGATCCCGGTGGTTTGGTTCGTTTGGCTCAACAGATGAGTGTGAGTCCTAATTTTTTCAGGGCCGCTCAACAACTTACCCATTTACGAGAAGGTCAGGAATCGAATGTCCAAATTGATGCGAGCACCATGGCTCACCAGTCTAGTTTTTATCGGGGTCATCTGCCTTGGGGCAGTTCTAACTCCGGATGTGATGGCCCAGGCCGAAGAAGCTGTTCCAGAGAGCGCCTACTCTTCTGAAGAGTACGTTGCATCAGCCGAGTATCCAGTTTTTGCGTTGAATAACTTGTGGATATGCATCTCGGCAGCGCTTGTGTTCATCATGCACCTTGGCTTTACCACCTTGGAAGCAGGTTTGACTCAAAAGAAAAATGCGGTCAACATCATTTTCAAGAATGTGTGGATCGTGTGTACAGGGATCCTGCTGTACGCCATGTGGGGTTTCAACGCGATGTACCCTGGCGATTTGGGAACATGGAACGGTTATTTCTCCGCTGGCAGCTGGTTCGGGCAATCCCTGAACGACGTCAGCCAAACCACCGCCGCTTACAATGCCGGTTACACTTGGTGGGGCGACTTTATTTTCCAAGCCATGTTCGCCGCAACCGCTGCGACCATTGTTTCAGGTGCCGTTGCGGAACGCGTGAAGCTTCCCGTGTTCATGCTGTTCTCGACGCTCTTGGTCGGTTTCGCCTACCCGATTGCCGGCAGTTGGAAGTGGGGCAAGGGTTGGTTGGAAGGCATGGGATTCTATGACTTCGCAGGCTCCAGCATCGTGCATGCATTCGGCGGGTTCGCTGCTTTAGCGTGCGTAATGATCCTCGGTCCGCGTCTTGGAAAATACACCGACAGCGGCATTAAACCGATCGTTGGTCACAGCATGCCGTTGGCTGTCATTGGTGTTTTCATGCTCTGGTTCGGCTGGTTCGGATTCAACGGCGGATCGGCTTTATCGGCTGACCCCAAAGCCGTTTCGTACGTTTTTGTGACGACCAGCCTTGCTGCTGCAGCGGGTGCAGTCTCGTCGATCGTCGGATCGTACCTGCTGCTTCAAAAACCCGACGTCTCAATGGCTCTCAACGGAATTCTCGCTGGTTTGGTTGGAATCACCGCCGGTGCTGACACGGTCGGAGAAGGCTCGGCGATCATCATCGGTGCTATCGCTGGTCTTCTTGTAGTCGTCGCAATCCTCGGTTTCGACAAGATTAAAATGGACGACCCGGTCGGTGCTGTCTCGGTTCACGGTGTCTGTGGGGTCTGGGGTACGGTTGCCGTCGGATTGTTCTCGCTGAATCCTGACCATAGCTTCGTGACTCAATTGATCGGTACTCTGGCAATCGGCGGCTTTGCGTTCGCCTTCTCGGGAGTCGTGTTTGGGTTGCTGAAGTTGACTCTTGGTGTCCGCGTGTCGGCTGAGGAAGAAACCTTGGGACTCGACATCAGCGAGCACGGCATGGCAGCTTACAACGGTTTTGAAACCGCCTAGGCCTTCGTCGATCAAGACGAGTGCTTCGTCCAGACTTAATGGTTGGGCCAACCGCGACTTGTACGACGGACCTCCAGTCCGTCGGCCCCCAAAATGAAGAAGTGACGGAGTACTTGGTAAGGAAATCTTGAAACTTCTCGGCTCTTGCCTGGGCCAGA
>JAGQPO010000367.1 GCA_020426665.1 Planctomycetales bacterium | reverse complement strand
AAGTCGATGTTTGGATATTGAAGCCGCGCTTGATGGCTGCCCTTGGATTTCGCTTCGGCCAGCGTTGTCAGGCTTTGGGACAGCTGGCGAAGTTCGTTTCGACGCACCACCAGCAACAGTAGCGCGAACAACAAAAAGATGATAAGGGCGGGTAGAAGCAGCCAACCCATTTCCTTGAGCTCCGTGAATCCATTCGTAACTGCGTCGTTTGATTGACAAGTCCTAATCCCTTTAGCGAAACTCGACAACGCCATTGCCCAGAGAAAACGCCAAGCGGAGCCGGAATCGCACTTTCTTGCAGAATCGTTGCTTTACGAGAGCCAATTTCGCGGCACTGGTGAACGTACGATTCTCTGTTCTCATCCGCTCCACGGATGCTGTGGCAATGGGATCAAGAAACTTGATTCGTGCGATCGCGCCTCCACTTTATCAGGGTCTGCTGTACAAACATTCAATCTATTATTTGCACACCAAATGCCGATCGCATCGTTTGCATGATCGATTCCTCTGAACTCCGATTCAGCCAAAAGCTGTCGCTCGATCTGGACGACAAGCGACTTGACGGATTCATCATGCCCGTCGTTCGTCGCAGGTCTGAATCCATAGTGGTTGGCAAATCGAATAAACGTTTGGTTGTACGATCGACCTGCGTTTTTTGACGAATCGACTGTCGAACCTTTGGTTGATCCGAACAACGACGGTAATTCGTCGTACTTGATGGTTGCGGTGACTCCTGAAAAATGTTCAAACGCGCGCAAGTGTTCATAGATCACGAATGCCAGATCATTGGACGGTGTCAGGTGAACGTAAACACGCCCCGAGTATTCCAGGTGAAAGACGAACAATGTCGCGTTCAAGTTTTTTGAATCGATCGATCGCAGCACAACGTTTCGGCAAAGCACTTTGCCCACCGCACCGGGCGCCGCGGTCTTGGCCAATCGCCCGGCAGTAAGTTGTTGGCGAATCTGTTTAACCCTTAACCGCAGGATCGTGTAACTGGCCGAGTATCCGAGGGCCTGTAGTCGCCGATGGATTTCGACAACCTTCATTTTCGGATAACGAACAATCAGCTCGCGGATGTCGGTTTCGTAATCATCAAGGATACTTCCACGCCTATTGGCCGCCAGCTGACTTTCGCGGTCCAGCGTACCGTCCCTGGCCGCTTCGCGCTGCTGAATCACTGACTTGATGGTGTTCCTTGAGACGTGTAACACCGTCGCGATTTCACGTTGAGATTGCCCCCGCAACGAACGGACGATGATTTCATTTCGGGTGTATTCGTTCACCAATTATTGCATTCTGTGGTCGAGGGCGTGTCGTTACTTCTCGCTTCAACTCGATCATCTGACCAACAAACGGCGTCGGCGCGGCGAATATCGGTTTAACATCCATCCCGATCGGTCGGTTGATGGCAACGCCCTGCGCCGTCGCTAACCAGACTCCCCGGGGAACGCGTGTGTCGATCTTGCGAGAATCTCCCGGGGTTGAGAGTGGAATCGGGAGCATCGATCCGCCATATTCTTGGGACGAATCCCCAAACCTTCGTAAAACGCACCAGAGAATCTTTTTACAGTTGATTTACACCTAATGAATACGCCCGCCATGCGTCATCCATTAAAGTGGAATTCTTGTCAGCGTTGGTAGCGGTTTGGGTCCACCCACATTGGTGAATACTTTTCTGGAGCCTAGGGATGTTTAGAAGCCATTGGAGCGTGTTTCGGTGCGTCATATTCGGCTTGATTTCGGTGATCCCCTCGTGGAGCGTCGCCCAAGTCGATGAGCCGGCCGAGTCGGGCAAGACGCCACAAATCTCCAGCGTCGTGGCGATCCCCCGTTCAATTCACGAGGCGATGCAGTCGCGCCAATACATGGATGCCGTCAAGGAGATCGAAACGCAACTGCAAAACGACGACGTCCGATCAGCCGACTACCTGATGTACCTGAAGGGAGTCGCGCTGTCCGAAGCCGACCAACGTGACGAAGCGGTTGCAGCGTTTTTGGCGCTTGAAAAACAATATCCCGATAGCGATTGGATCAGCCGCTCGCGATTCGGACGTGCATCCATTGCCGTTGCCAATCGACAATACAACCAGGCCGGACAGATTTATCGCGAAGAGGCGGAACGATTGCTTTCGCGGGGCCGCAAAGATGAATTATCGAAAATCTATCTCGAGTTTGCCGATCGCTTCTTTGACGGAGTGCCTGCCAACGATCCGTCAAAGGTGAAACAGCCGGACTACAACCAGGCTTTGGAGTACTACCGAGAAGCAAACAAACTTGGACCGACCCTTGCCAAACAACAACAAATTGAATTTCGAGTCGCCCGCTGCTTGGAAGAACTCCGTCAACTTGACGAAGCTGCCAAGGCGTATCAAGCTTTCCTCCGGCAACACGGTGATGATCGAAAGGGAACCGAACTGGCGGCCTCGACCGAATTGTTGACCGATGCACAATACCGCCTTGGATTGTGTCAACTGGGAAACAACCAACCCTCTGCCGCCCGGCGTACCTGGCAAGATTTTCTCAGCAGCCACGAGTCCACCCCAGGCCTTTCCGATACGGTGTCCCAGCGGTTGGCCGACGCAAAGTTCCACATGGCACACACCTATGGGTTGCCAACTCCTGCGACAATCGGAGACCTGGAATTGGGAGTCGGTTTGGCGGAACAGTTTCTGAAAGCCTATCCGCAGCACAAACTTGCCCCCAAGGCCGAATTGGAGATTGCCAGAGGCTATGAAATCCATGGCCGCAACGTTCAAGCTGTCGATCGTTTGGAAAGCTTGATTGCCAATCCGAACTACAAAGACTCGGAGGAGCTGGCCGTCGCGCGGCGAATGCTCGGCCAGTCCTACGTGGCACAAAATGAGTTTGACAAAGCCATCGAGGCCTGGAAGGAATTCTTGGAGAAGCATCCGACGGATCCCGAGTGGCCGGTCGTTCAACAAAACATCATCGGCGCCGAATATGCAGCGGCCCAGCATGCGTTGCGACAAAAGAAATACGCGGATGCCAGGGCGATGTGGCAGACGTTTCTAAACAAATACCCGCTCGACGAACGGGCGCCGAATATTTTGTTTCAATTCGGCGAAATGAATTTCCAAGATGCCCAGGAGCGACACCAGAGACGCGTTGATACGGCGGAAAAGCAAGGCCGACCGTCCAACGAAATCACACTCAATAAAGTCTGCCGCGACCTGTACCAGGACGCGATTGCCGATTGGCAACGTCTGGTGCAAAAGTACCCGGACTCCGATCAGGCGTCCGTTGCAATGCTTCGAATCGGCATCACTTTGGAGGATATGCTCCAGCGCCGCAAAGAAGCGTTGGAATCGTACCGAAAAGTAAAAGGCCGCAGCGAATCGGCAGCGAAGAAGCGAATCGAACGGTTGACGCAACCTCAATTGCAGGTGATCACGAAACGAAAGTTTCGCAGTGACGAAGATCCCAGCATTTTGCTGACCACTCGCAACTTGGAAAACGTCTCCGTTGCCGTCTATTCGATCGACATGACGGACTACTTTCGCAAAATGCACCTGGCAACGGGCGTCGAACAATTGGACATCGCATTGATCGACCCCGATGCACAATTCGATCACGCCGTCGCGAAATACGAACCTTTCAAACAGATCGAACAGGAAGTCAAGATCCCGGTCGACGGTCCCGGTGTCACGGCGGTAACGGTCAGCAGCGACAAGATGGAAGCCACCACCATGGTTGTTGTCAGTGATTTGGACATCCTGGTGAAATCATCTCGCAATGAGTTATTTCTGTTCGCCGAAGAAATGCGCACGGGTACACCGGCTCCCGGAACCAGCGTGCTGATCAGTGACGGCGACACCGTTTTTGCCGAGTTGGTCACCGACCAGGAGGGTATCGCCCGCACAGATTCCGCAACGTTGCGGGACGTCAAAGACTTGCGCGTCTTTGCCGTCAAAGAGGGGAACATCGCGTCGACGGTTACCAATTTGAACGGACTGGATTTTGCCGTGGGGCTGGTGCCCACCGGATACCTGTTCACCGACCGACCGGCCTATCGCCCCGGTGAATTGGTCAACATCAAGGGAATTGTCCGCTGGGTTGATCAAGACCGATTCACGTTTCAAGAAGGAGAAGCGTTCACATTAGACATCTATGATTCACGTGGCCGACGAATCAAAACGGAAACCGTCAAACTCAATGCGTTCGGCACCGTGCATACGAATCTGGTGCTTCCGGAAAGTTCAGTCGCGGGGTTGTGCCGCGTGCATCTTCATCGGTCGTCGACACCCGATAAGCCTGAATTGTCATTCGACACACAGTTTGAAGTCAAACAGTTTGACCTAGAACCAGTTCAATTGACGATCGAAACGGACAAAAGCGTCTACTTCCGAGGGGACGAAATCACTGCGACCGCTTCGTTGGGTTATTACTACGGTGCGCCGCTAGCCGGGCAAGACGTCAACTACTGGATCGGGGACGACGGCGACGTTCAAACGACAAAGACCAACGACGACGGAAAAGTTGAACTGAAGTTTCCCACACGCCGCTTTAGCGAATCATCGACGCTGACCATCAACGTCGATTGCCCTGAAAGAAACGTTCGACAATCTCAAGTGGTCTATTTGGCGACCCGAGGTTTCTCCGTCAATGTGACAACGGTGCGAAGCGTTTTTATCGCCGGTGAAACCTTTGACGCGAAAATCAAAGTCGCCGATCCCGCCGGAAAACCGGTGGGAACCCCTTTGAAACTGGAACTCTTTGAAGTCACCAAAAACCTCGCCGAAGCCAGTGACACCACCACAACCGGAGAACGGTTGATTGAAACGTTCGAAATCGCTTCCGATAGCGAAACCGGCGAAGTGACAAAAACGGTGGAAATCAAAAGTGGTGGTCTGTATCTGGTTCGTGCAACCGGCACCGACCAATTCGATAACTCCGTCAGCGGTCAAACGCGTGTGCAAATCTCCGGAGATGATGACAAGACTCGATTGCGTTTGCTGGCCGATACGCACAGCTATCAAGTCGGCGACGAAGCCGAAGTGCGACTGCATTGGCGAGAATCATCGGCGCTCGCGCTGATTACCTTCGATGGTGCTTCGGTGCTTGGACACCGCCTGGTCAATTTAAAACAGGGCGAGAACCGAATTCGGATTCCCATCGACGCGGACCTGGCGCCAAATTTCTATCTGTCGGCGTGTGTCATGCAACGAGACAAATTTCACGAAGCCGGCAGCCCATTTGTTGTCGCGAAGCGTTTGAGTGTGAAATTGACTCCGACCGAAACGGAAGTAATACCAACCGGGCGCGTCAAGGTTGGCATCGAAGTGACCGATTCCAGCGGCCGACCGGTGTCCGCCGAGCTAAGTTTGGCAATGATTCAGTCCGGCTTACTGGAACGGTTTCCGCAACGACAAGAATCAATCGTCGACGCTTTCACGAGCGACATGCGACAAAGGAGAATTCGTCAAACATCCAGTTGCACGTTCCGTTACACTCCACGGACCCGGTCGATCAACGAGGCGTTGTTGGCCGAAACCGAACGTCTGGCCCGACGACGGGCAGAAGCGGACGCCTTGGCCGATCGATTCGGCGATCAGGACCAGGACGGCGTCACGGAGATGTTGGCGGGCGATCCAAATGACCCTTTCTTCGGAAATCAGGTGATCGCTCGTGGTTCGAGTCTGCAGCAGCAAATTCAACGAGGACTCCAATCGCTGGACCAATCTCTGGACCAATCTGCGGCCCTGGGAGCACAGGTCAGCGGTCAGTTCGATGTTGACTTTGAAGCGAGAAACGATTCCGGCGTCCAATACGGATTCGCCGGCAGAGCAGGGCTTCCATCGCCCTATTACTTGCAAGACGACGTTCAATATTTCCCATCAACACCGGGACAACGCCGACAAGTTCTGCAATCGTACACCGTCCAGATTCCATACACGGAACAAGTGATACAGAATGGTCGCACCGTAAACGTCACACGATTGCGTACCGAGGAACGTGTGCGCACCGTGCTGCTCGGCGGCGTCGCCGGAGCCCCAAACCAACAATTGCCGCAATTCGGTTCCAACCAGTCGCAGCAATACGCCAAGGCGTTTGCGTTTTTTAGTGCAACTCGGCCATTAGACAATCAATCACTCCAGCGTCGTGACGTGACCTTCAACGGATTAACCGCCGACGGTCGGCTGTTGGTGGTCAACGGCATGCCGCAAAACGATTTTGTCACATTAACGAACGTCCAGGGTGCCAGAATCTTGGCCGGGGTGATGGCTGGCGAGACCGGATACTGGGATCCCGTCATCACGACAGACGAACAGGGTAAAGCAGAAGTCGAGATCACGATGCCGACGGAATCGACCGCGTGGCGTTTACAGGCCAACGCGATCAGCGCCGAAACGCTTGCCGGTTCCGAATCCGCAGAGATCGTGACGCGAAAAACGCTGTTCGGTCAATTAACGTTGCCGATGGCATTTACCGTCGGCGACAAAGCGAACTTGAAAGTCGAAATTCACAATTCGCTCGAAGGCGCCCGCGTGATCGATGTTCGGTTGAAAGCGACATCGGACAATCAGTCGCTGGAACAAACTCAATCCATCTCGGTCGACGACGCCGGTATCAAATCGATTGAGTTCCCGGTTCAGATCGTCGAATCGGACGAATTGCAATTCGAGTTGACGGTGTCCACGAAAGGTGAGCCCCAGGACACCAGTGTCGCGACGGTCGACGTGCTGCCCTATGGCATCCCGATTTATCAAACCGCCAGTGGAACTGCATCGCAAAATACACTGGCGTTGATCAAGTTGGACAACCAGCAAAAATCCAAGGGACAATCGCTGGAATTGATTATCGGTGGAAACATCAACGATTCACTGTTGGACAGCATGCTGGGCGGAGATCTGTTGGTACCACAGCGCTGCATTGCGACCAGCTACCTTTCGCGAAGCGTGTCGGATTGTATGGCCGGCGTTGCGTTGTTGGAAACAATACGCCGATCCGCCCAACAGGACTCGCCCCAGGCAACCAAGATTACAGAAATCGTTGCCGGAGCGATCAGCAATTTGATTGCATCGCAGCGCGATGAAGGCGATTGGGGGCTGAGTGGAAAATCGGATGCTTCGGCGGACGCGATGATTTCGGCGCGGATCATGTGGGCACTCTCCGGCGCTCGAAAAGCCGGTTTCGCTGTCCCAAGTCTTCAGTTCGAATTAGGAGTCGCCGCTTTGAAAAAGTCGTTTGCGGCGGAGTCCGATCTGAATCGACAATCGGTGATTTTGTCGGCGCTGGCCGAATGTGGTGCCGGCGATTTCGCGTTGGCCAATCGGCTATACCGCGAACGAAACCGATTGGACGATTACGGATTGGTCCAATTGATGCTGGCATTGACGTCATTGAATCATGACGAAATGGCCGCGGAGCTGATTCAGTTGATCAAACTGGACGCAGCGGAAACCTACTTCGTTGTCGGCCGAACATCGGTGGAGATCGCTGCATTGCAATTGATCGCCATGCAACGGATCGACGCGAAACCTGAGCTGCGCGCTAAACTTGCCGAACGTTTGTTGGCCGCCCGCGCCGGTTCTCGATGGCCGGTTGAAACGGACAACGGGCCGGCGATCGCCGCCTTGGCAAATCACTTCGGACAAAATCCGCCACGATCCGAAAAGGTTGCGTTGACGATCTATGTCAACGGCGAAGAACTGGAAAAAATCACGATTGAACCGGGCGCTGCGAGTCGTCGGATAGAAGTCCCAGGTGACATGCTGGTTTATGATCAGCAACGCGTCGAATTCGAATTGGACGGACGTGGTGAGTTTTCTTATAGCGCCGTCTTGACTGGATTTGCGGACGCCGATTCGGTCACCAATACAACCAAGGATTGGTCGGTGTCGCGACGTTATGAACCCGACCAACTGCGTGTCGACGGGCGTTTGGTTCCGCGTGGACACGGTGTGATCAACGGCAGTTACTCCTGGACGCCAAATCAATTGACCGAGTTGCCTGTCGGAATTCGGGGCAACGTCACGCTGTCGCCTCGCATTCGATACCAAAACTCGCGGCCGCTGAAATCGTACCTGATGCTCGTCGAACCGATCCCCGCCGGATGCAGGATTCTGGAAGAAACGATCTCCGGTGTGTTTGATCGATACGACATCACGCCCGGTGCGATTACGTTTTACATCGGAGATTCCAGAGTGCCGGGAGATATCCATTACACCTTGGCGGGCTATTTGTCCGGCCAGTATCGCGCCGCACCCGCTGTGCTGAGGAGCTATTTTTCCCCGTCGGAAATTGCCGTTTCAGCACCGGCGAAGTTGCAAGTATTGGCGGCGGGAAAAAAGTCCAGTGACCCGTACAAGTTGACGCCCGACGAACTTTTCTCGCTCGGCAAGACGCATTTTTCTAAACGAGAATTCCAAAAATCATACGACCATTTGAGCGACCTTTTGTCGAATTGGCAGCTCGATCCGGAACCCTATAAAGAATCCGTGACCTTGGCCTTTAGGTCCGCGATGAATTTGCAGAACCACGCAGACACCGTCAAGTTTTTCGAGGTTATTAAAGAGCGGTTCCCGGAGGTTGAACTGTCATTTGAAGAGATCTTAAAGGTTGCGGCGGCGTACCGAGAAATCTCCGAGTACGAACGGAGCTATCTGGTCTATCGTGCAACCGTACAAGGCAGTTTTGAGAAAGAAAGCCAAGTCGCCGGATTCTTGAACGCGCGAGGTGAATTCTTACGCAGTGTCCAGGCGATGGAATCATTGCTGCGCGATTACCCCGCCGAATCGTATGTCGCAACGGCAAGCTACGCGCTCGCGCAAGAAGTCTATCGTCGGGCCGAAACGGTTAACGACGATCAAAAATTGGTTGACGCCAAAATCACCCGGGTCAAATTGATCGACAGCTCAATCGGGATGTTGGACGACTTTGTGACCAATTGGCCCGAAGACCCGTCCAGTGATCAGGCGAGCTTTGCGATTGCAACTGCATTGATCGACCTTGAACAATACCAGCGCGCCATCGAGCGAGGGCAACAGTACGCCCAGCGATACCCCGACAGTCGATTGCTTGATTCGTTCTGGTACATGATCGGGTTCTGTTATTTTGAGCTTCAAGACCATCAGAAAGCCCTGGAGATGTGCCGCAAGGTAGCCGAAGCAAGCTTTCAAGACCCCGCAACCGGTTCGACGCGACAAGCCGACAACAAGTGGGAAGCGATTTACATCATGGGGCAGATTCACCACAGCTTGGGACAGGCCGCCAAGGCCATCGATGAATACGCGAAAGTGGTGGAGCGATTCAAGGATGCCGCCGAAGCGATCGAGTTCTTTAGTCGCAAAGCCGTAGCGCTGCCGGACGTGACAACGTTACTGCCCGAAGACAAACCCGAGGTGCTGTTGCAACACCGTAATGTTGCCGAGGTCTTTATCAAGGTGTACCGCATCGATCTGATGAAATTCGGATTAACGCAGCGTAACCTTGACCGAATCACGGCTATCAACTTGGCCGGCATCAAACCTTATCACCAAGAGACAATTGCCTTGGGTGACGGCAACGACTATCGCGATCGGGAAACAAAGCTCACGCTGCCGCTAAAGGAAGAAGGTGCCTATCTGGTTGTTTGCCGCGGTGAAAATCTCTATTCGTCCGGTCTGATCGTTGTCAGCCCGTTAACGTTGTCAGTCGAAGAGGACGCCGTTTCCGGTCGCGTTCGTGTGAGCGTCAAAGATAAACGCAAAGACGCGTTTGTGGGCGACGTCGATGTCAAAGTGATCGGATCGGCAAACGACAAATTCGTTTCAGGCCAGACGGATCTACGCGGATTGTTTGTTGCCGATGCCATTAAAGGCACCAGCACCGTGATTGCCGTCAGCCAAGACAACCAATACGCCTTCCATCGAGGCAAAATCCCGCTACTGGTGCAAAAAGGCCAAGTATTAGAAGAACGGGAACCGGCCGCCAATGCGTCGGGAAGCACCAACCATCCATTCGGTGAAGATGCAGACGAACCATTCGACGGTGCCCCTGCCGGCAAGGCGGGCAAGCCACTGCTGAACAATTTGTTCAATCAGAACGGAGTTTTTCAACAGGAACAAAAACTGAACATCGATGGCCTGATGAACAATCGACGCGAAGGGATTCAAACCAAAGAAGCGTATTAACCGCTGCCGGAATCACAACCCGAACGCGTCAGCGGTGAACCAGTCACCACCAGCCTTCCCTCGTTGTCACGTTTGATCGTAGGCTCGGCGGACATGGTGCGACAAGCGATCGACTGCTTTCCGCTGATAACATCTGGCTAACTGATTTCGATTTCGTTTGCAATCCGGCAGACGCCAGGGGTTGTCAGTGCAGCTGCGAAGGCGATCAGCCGCTCCTCGCGCGATTTGACGATCCCGACCAATTTGAATTCCCCAGGGTCCATTTGGTGTGCGGAAACTTGTGCAAAACCCAATCTGCCCAGTGATTCGGAGATTCGTTTTTCGGTGGAAACCCGTGCAGAATTCATTGAAACTCGCTTGACCCTTCGTTTTCGATCTGAAGTTGTCCGGGAGAGGTGATGTTGTACATAACGACGGCTCTAAGCCGGCCATAGCCGTCCGAAAACTTGCAGTCTATCGGCAGCATTTTGCAAGACATGGATTCTAAGCGAAAACTAATCTTTCGCGATTTTCCGGCTCTACAAACCGCCTATTGCGGAATCATTAGTTTCTGATTAGACGAATCTTGATCGCCTACGCAAAATTCGATCTTGAAGTAAGATTTGTTGTTTCGATCCACCAGTGTATTTACAGCAGACGCTTTAACGCTACGAGACGAAGACCCTATGCGACCAAATCGCAC
>JAGQPO010000366.1 GCA_020426665.1 Planctomycetales bacterium | reverse complement strand
CTCGGAGAGTTCGGCGACAAACGACAAAAACCTTGAAACCGGTCGATGACGAAGTTTGTTTTGATCGCGGAGCGATCAACGACGATCACTCGGGTTCGTACGCCAGATTGGACGACAACCACTTTTCGACTTCTGCGACCGGCATCCCCTTTCGTTGCGCATAGTCTTCGATTTGGTCTTTCGTGACTCGATCGACGGCAAAGTATCTTGCGTCGGGATGGGCAAAGTACAATCCGCTGACGGCGGCGGCAGGCGTCATCGCGAAGGAACTGGTCAATTCGACGCTAGTGTTTTTTTCGGCGTCCAGCAAATCGAACAACTTTCGTTTTTCGGTGTGGTCGGGACAGGCTGGATAGCCGGCCGCGGGACGAATGCCACGGTATTGCTCGTCGATCAATTGTTCCTTTGACAGATCTTCCTCAGCGCCGAACGACCAATCGGCCCTCGCCCGTTCATGCAACAGCTCGGCAAACGCTTCGGCGCAGCGATCCGCGACGGCCTGGACCATGATGGCGTTGTAGTCATCGTGTTTGGCTTTGTAACTGGCCGCCAATTGTTCGGCACCGATCCCCGCCGTGACGACGAACCCGCCGATGTAGTCGTTGCGTCCGCTGCCGACCGGCGCAACATAGTCCGACAAACTTCGGAAATCGGTTTGGCCCTTGCGTTCCCATTGCTGGCGCAGGAAATGAAACCGAGTCAATTCGGTCTGCCGCGACTCGTCGGTATACAAAACAACGTCGTCGCCGTCGCTTGCCGCGGGCCAGAAACCGTAAACGGCACTCGCTTTCACACTGCCGTCGGCGATGATTTGGTCAAGGATCTTGTTTGCGTCATCGAACACCTTGCGTGCTTCGGCGCCCACCGTTTTGTCTTCAAAAATCTTTGGATACTTGCCTTTTAATTCCCAGGTCATGAAAAACGGCGACCAGTCGATGTACGGCCGAATTTCCGAGATTGGATAATCATTCAAGACGCGCGTCCCGGTGAACGACGGTTTGTCGACGCGTACATTGTCCCAATCAGTCGCAAACCGTTTCTCCAACGCTTCGGCATACGAAACCAGTTTCTGTTTTCGTTCTTTGAAGCTGGCGACCAATTTGGTCTGCAACACGGCATTGTCGCTGATAAACGCATCTCGCAAGTCATCACTTAACAAACGCTCGACAACTCCCACAGAGCGACTGGCGTCGACCACATGAACGACAGGCGCATCGTAGACCGGTGCGATTTTCACGGCGGTGTGCTTGGCGCTGGTGGTTGCGCCGCCGATCAGCAATGGGATACTCATTTTCCGTCGCTTCATTTCTCGCGCCACGGTGATCATTTCGTCCAAACTGGGTGTGATCAGCCCCGACAGTCCGATCATGTCCGCGCCATGTTTGACCGCTGCTTCCAGGATCGCGTCGGCGCTGACCATGACGCCCAGATCAATGACGTCAAAGTTGTTGCACTGCAGCACCACGCCGACGATGTTTTTACCGATGTCGTGAACGTCGCCCTTGACCGTTGCGATCAAAAACGTTCCACGTGACGAACCTTCCTCAAGGCCCGCCTCGCGTTTTTCCTGTTCCATGAACGGTTCCAAATAGGCAACGGCTTTTTTCATGACGCGAGCCGATTTGACGACTTGAGGCAGGAACATTTGACCTTCACCGAACAGGTCGCCGACGACCTGCATGCCGTCCATCAGCGGCCCTTCGATGACCTGTAAACAGCGATCGAAACTTTGCCTTGCTTCCTCAGCGTCTTCCTCGATGTATTTGTCGATCCCTTTGATCAACGCATGCTTCATCCGCTCGGCAACGGGAGCATCTCGCCAAGCCAGATCTTCACCGGCCTTCTTCATCCCGCTGCCTTTGACCGTCTCGGCAAACTCCAACAGGCGATCCGTGGCGTCACTGCGGCGATTCAGCAGTACATCCTCGACGTGCTCCAGCAAGTCTTTGGGAATTTGCTCGTAGACTTCCAGTTGCCCGGCGTTGACGATTCCCATGTCCAATCCGGCTTCGATGGCGTGATACAGAAACGCGCTGTGCATCGCCTCGCGGACTCGGTCATTGCCGCGAAACGAGAAACTGATGTTGCTGACACCGCCGCTGGTTTTTGCACCGGGGCATTCCTTTTTGATCCGTCTAACGGCTTCGATGAAGTCGACGGCATAGTTGTCATGCTCTTCGATCCCCGTTGCGACGGTCAAGATGTTCGGGTCAAAGATGATGTCTTCTGGTGGAAAGTGGACCTCACCAACCAACAAGTCATAGGCGCGTTTGCAAATCCGAACCTTTTCGTCCTCGGTGGCCGCCTGGCCGTGTTCATCAAACGCCATCACCACCGCCGCGGCACCGTATTGACGCACCAATCTCGCCCGCTCCAGGAATTTCTGTTCACCGTCCTTCAGCGAGATCGAATTGACGATCGCTTTGCCTTGTACGTTCTGAAGCCCCGCCTCGATGACCTCCCACTTGCTGCTGTCGATCATCACGGGGACCGACGCGGTTACATCGTCGCCGGAAATCAACCTCAAAAAGCGAACCATCGCCTCGGCGCCGTCCAGCAAGGCATCATCAAAATTGATGTCAATGATCGCCGCACCGTTTTCAACCTGTTCGCGGGCGACCTCCACCGCGGTGTCATAGTCTTCATCGCGAATCAAACGGGCAAACTTTCGGCTGCCGGTCACGTTCGTCCGCTCGCCGACCATCGTGAACGGAACCTCGGGACGCATCACCATCGGCAACAATCCGGAGAGCCGAGTGTAGACCGGGCCGACAGATTCTTGTTTGGGCCTTACCCCCGCGACACGCTGTGAAAACGCGCGGATGTGATCCGGAGTGGTACCGCAGCAGCCGCCCAAAATGTTGATCCAACCGTTGTCCGCAAACTCCCCAACGATGTCGGCCATCGCTTTGGGGCCGAGATCGAATTGGCCCATCTCGTTGGGCAATCCGGCGTTGGGGTGACAGCTGATCGGAATCCCCGCGACATGTGAGAGTTCTTCGATGTGGGGCCGCATGACATCGGGACCGAGGGCACAGTTCATCCCGATTGATAGCATCGGAAAATGTTCCAGCGCCGTAAAAAACGCTTCGACCGACTGGCCGCTGACAAAGGTTCGACCGCCTTTGTCAAACGTTCCGCTGACCATCACCGGCACCCGTCTGCCGCCGGCATTGAAGAAATCTTGAATCGCAAACAGGCAAGACTTTAGGTTCAACGTGTCAATCGCCGTTTCCGGCAGCAGAATATCGACGCCCGCATTGACCAATGATTCGACCTGGGCGCGGTAACTGGCCCGCATCTGCTCGAATGTCGTCGGTCGAAAAGCCGGATCGTCGACTTTCGTGCTGATTGCCAGCTGCATCGTGGTCGGCCCGATGGAACCGGCGACGAAGCGGGGTTTATCCGGCGTCCGCTCGGTCCACTCATCGGCCGCTTTGCGGGCACAGGCAACGGCAGCCCGGTTGATTTCGTCAACCAATTCCAGCGGCAGA
The DNA here is from genome assembly GCA_020426665.1 of Planctomycetales bacterium. Classification (GTDB taxonomy): domain Bacteria; phylum Planctomycetota; class Planctomycetia; order Pirellulales; family Pirellulaceae; genus Stieleria. The sequence goes on along the minus strand of JAGQPO010000366.1, from coordinate 310 downwards.
TCGAATTCGACCATGCCAACGGGCGAAGCGCCGAAGGAGTTGGTTTCGACGATATCCGAGCCGGCTTCGAAGTACGCCCGGTGAATGTCCGTGATTTTTTCGGGGTGCGTCAGACAGAGGATGTCTGAAAAGTTCTTCAGATCTTTGTGATGTTCGGCAAATCGGTCCCCACGAACCCCGGCTTCATCTAAGCCCAATCGCTGAATCATGGTCCCCATCGCACCGTCGAGCAACAGGATACGTTCGCGGATGAGCTCGGAAAGAATACTGGCGGTCGAATCGGCTTGGAGCATGGCAATAAATTGTAAAA
>JAGQPO010000365.1:9087-9213 GCA_020426665.1 Planctomycetales bacterium | reverse complement strand
GCCCGTAGGCTTGCGTCAAACGGCTGATGTTCAATCGATATTAGCCGACTCGCGCGAGCGTTCGGGCAGCAAACCGCAACCTCGTCGATGCCCGTAGGCTTGCGCCAAACGGCTGATGTTCAATCG
>JAGQPO010000365.1:0-9016 GCA_020426665.1 Planctomycetales bacterium | reverse complement strand
CAAACGGCTAATGTTCAATCGATGTCAACCGACTCGCGCGAGCGTTCGGGCAGCGTGCCGTTGCGTTTTAAAAATGATTTTCGACAGGAATTATCCGGATTTCGGTCGCAAATCGGCCCAGCCTTGCCTCTAGTACGGTGAAATTCATGGTCGTCACTGAGAGGATTGGATGTGCAAAGCAACTCGGAAATCGTTCGTGCGGTCGTCGACCACAATGACCAGGATGCGTTTGCACGGATTGTTGCGCGGTACGAACGCCTGGTGTGGACAGTCGCCTGGGCCGAGCTGCACGATCATCACGCCACGCAAGATGTCACGCAAGAAACGTTTCTGATTGCCCACAAGCGTCTTTCCGATTTACACGACCCCGATTCCCTTGGTTTCTGGCTTTCCAAGATTGCCCGCCGCGAGGCGACGCGATTTCGAAAACGTAAATCGGTAACGCGATCGATTGATGGATTCGACGCGCCCGACGATCGATCACCGGCGGTCGCGCCGATCGATCAGCATCTTTTGGAGGCGGTGGCGAAGCTTCCCGAGCACGAGCGAATAGTCACCGTCCTTCGTTTCATCTCCGGCCATACGGTCGCAGAGGTCGCCGAGCTAACGGGGCGGCCCGTCGGCACAGTGACGAAACAACTTTCCAGGGCACTGGGCCGATTGAAAGCCAGCCTCCAAGTCGCATCGACTGAGACAAAAACTTCTTTTAACAATTCGGGGGCATCCCATGTCGAATACTGAGATCCAACAACAACTTGAACGCCTTGCCGCACGGTGGCCGGGGGAATCGGTTGTTGCCGATGTTGTTTCGCGATTGCCAGATCCACCAGCCAGGCCGGCCCGGTCGCCGAAGGTTGACTTTCGCTGGTATTCGTGGATCGGCGGCGTTGCTACCGTGATGGTGTTTGCGGCTAGTCTGTGGATCAGCTTGCCGCGTTCGATGCAGTCGGCTTTTCAAGATAGTCTGCGGGGCGCGTCCAGTTGGCATGCCATGAAGGAGGTGTTCTCCGACGGTGAAACGATAATCGGAGAAGTCTGGTACGATCGAGATCGCGGTTTCCGCATGGAAGGCATGGGACAAGTCACGCTGGACGACGGGAACGTCAGCCACAGTTGGTTCTTAGATTCCGATTCAACGACGGTCCTGAAACGACCGAGCATGGACGGGGTCGCGATGACGGCGAAAATGGTCGATGTCTCACAAATCCCAAGTGATTGGAAAAAGCAACGCTCACAGGACCATGATCGTGAAGTCAATGGAGTGGCTTGTCGTGCCTTTGTCGTCGATATTCCAAATCAGCTTGTCGCGTCTGGCGATGACCATCGAAGCATCATGCTGATGGACAATTCAGATCGTTTGTGCCAATTGATTAACCAGAAACGTCATCAAGATTCGTGGCAATTGGAATCGCGGATGACCATCGATTACGGACGTGTAATCCCAGAGTCAACTTTTCAGTTGGATTTCCCTGGTGATTCCAAGATTGTCGACGTGCAAACCATTCTGGACGAACGCTTTCCGATCAGTAAAGCATTGGCGAGAGGAGAAAAAGACGGCATCTTATTCGCCGTTCATGACCTGGCTCCGATTGACGACGGATCGTATTACGTCATTTCATCGGTTCGTGGCACGCCGGACTATTTGCGACAGTATCCGCCGGAGCGTCGTTTGGTGAATTTAAACTACACTGCTTTGGACGTCGTCTCACAAGTCGGCAGCCATAGTTCGATTGACGGCGGAACCCAAGTCATGATGTATGCCATCCAATGGCAAGGCGTCGATTACCTTTGGTGGATCATGACGCTACGCAACCAAGGACTTGGCACTGCCCCCGGTTATGACTCGCGGACGGGTGAGGTCCGTGTACCGTTGATCGGAAACCACCGTCACAAGGATCGGCGAGATCATCGTGGCGTCCAGTTACAAACTCGACTGACGTTGAACGTACCGTCGACCGATCGCAAACCAACGTCGTTGGAAGAAGTTGTCGCAATCGCCCGGGCCGACATGCAAATTGCAAGTCATGTCCTTGGTGAATTTGAATCGCTGCCAATCGCCGGGGCGGCTGAAAACAATACGGTTGTGTTCACATCGTTCGACAAGGTCACCGATGCGGGATACGCCAGAGAATTGCGAAAGGCTCGCTGGCAAACTCAAAACGGCAATTTTAGTGGCGACGGCTTGCCTGACGGAATTGAATTGGCGGTTGCAAACCCGGTCGAAAGTGTCAACCAATCGCCTCGGGTTGAATCACAACAGCAGGCCAATCGAATCGAATTGTCCCACGAACCGACGCCCTTGCCGGCCACGATTTCCGGTCGTGTGGTTGATTCGGAGAACCGTCCGATCGCCGGTGCAAAGGCGACCGTACGAATCCGACGATTCCGAATGAACAAAGATTTTGATGAAGATGCAGGTCCCGGACCGTGGTCGGCGACAACCAATCAACAGGGCGTCTATTCAATCGCACCGACCGGAACGGTGATCCCAGCGAGCGACGAAGTGCGCATCGACGTTGTCGCAGGCGGATACGCACAGGTCTCGGAATACGACTACGAAAAAGAGCTGGTCAAGGGTTCGCTTCCTGAGGTCAAACTGCCGCGTGGCCGAACGATCACAGGACGATTGATCGACACAACAGGCAAGCAAGTCGATGCCGCCACTGTAAGGTTTCAACACAATACCGAGGCGATGATTGACACTTGGGATTCCGGGCCGTTTGCCGTCGGACGAGACGGAAAATTCAGCGTTTCGATTCCCACCGACGGAAAAGCCGTCGGCGTGGTTTACCCCAAAGAGTTCGCCCCGCGTTTCATCAACGTCTCGACAGCATCCGACCAAGGAGACATTCGATTGGAACCGGGCGTCCGGTTACGAGGACGTGTTCTCGATCGAAGCGGAAAAGGAGTTGCCGACACGGTCGTTGGTTTCATGAACACGGAACTTACCGAAATGCATGGATACATCGCCGTCATCGGATCGGCGGTCAAAACCGATTCAAAAGGTTACTTTCAATTGCCGCCACTTCGGGGAACGTATGAATTGACGGTTTCCAAGTCGGCGCCTGACTATTCACGGCAGATGATGCTGGTCGGAAACCAACCTCCGCCGATCGATGCGAAGGAGATTGATTTCGATGCCGCCGACACCAGTCAGCTAGTGATTCTGCAAGAATAGTCGTTGACCGTACGGAGATCGCATCCCCGGCCACGTCATGTTCAACCGAAGGTCGTGAGACGTCGGTTCATTCGGGATACCGCTGCTGAAAGATTTTGACCGGGTCCCAGTCGGGTTTCTCGTAAAGCTTTTGCTGTCGATCGATTCGACAATTCGGATAATAATCAAAGATATCGCCTTGACCGAGAATCCGCGGATCGCCTTGGGCGGTAAGCTCCGCTTTCATCTGATTCCAAAGGTTCTGTTTGATCTCGGAATACGCTGCAAGTGCGGCCAAGTTGTTCACACAACCCGGATCACTGCGCATGTCGTACAACTCCTCTGCCGGACGTTTTCCGAAACTGAGTTCGTAAAAAAAGTACTGTGGATCACTTTGAGAGAGCGATTGAAGGAAGGTTTTGGTCGGAGAGCTGTCGCAGTTCAAAAAATCGAATTGCGGGTCACCGACCGGCCAACGATCCGATTTGAAATTTTGGACGTACAAGTATTCGTCGTTGCGGATCGCACGCGCGGGATAGCCAACCGACAGAAGGTCGCCGTCGGTTCTGCCGATGTCATGGCGTTCCTTGCCAAGCAACGTGTGATCTCGCTCAGGATCAATTCGCCCGGAATCCTTCGAAAGCAATTGCGGCAAAAAACTCTGTCCGGTCATCTGTTCAGGCGATGGCAATCCGGCAACTTCCATCAACGTGGGAGCGAGATCGGGAAAGGTCACAAAGTCCGTGACTGTTCTTCCCGGCTGAATTTTATTTCCCCAACGCGCCGCCAGCGGGACGTGAAATCCATCGTCATAGATTTGTCCCTTCACGCGCGGAAACGGCATGCCGTGGTCTGACGTCGCAATGATCAACGTGTTGTCCAACCGACCGCGTTTCTCCAAATGCTGTAGCGCCAGCCCGATGTGTTTGTCATACCATTCGACTTCGATGGCATAGTCCGCCAAATCGCCGCGAATGGTTTCGTTGTCCGGATAATATGCCGGCACCGTGACCTCACTCAGATCTCGCCCATCTAACTTCCAGTTGTCTTTACCGTAACCGCGATGAGGCTCCCGAGTTCCAAACCAGAAACAAAACGGCTTATCATCAGGCTGTTCGCTTAAGAAATCATCAAAGTTTGCGGCGTAGTCGGTGTTACTGATCCCTTGGTAGGGAGGCTTCAGTGTTCGCTTGGACCAGGCATGACCAGCGGGATTGTCGGATTTGAATCCCGATTTTCCTCCGTCGATCCCGTTCCAAACTCCCGGTCCCCAACCTTTTCCCGTGTAGCCGACGAAGTAACCACTGTCTTCCAACAAGTACGGATAGAACTTCCACTTTGCGGACAGAAACGGATTGTGGTTACAGGCTTCTTCCAATTGCCACGAGTAACGTCCGGTCAGCAAACACGCACGTGCCGGAGCGCATTTTGGATTGCAATTGTACGCGTTTGTAAATAACACACCTTCCTTGGCGATCCGATCAAAGTTGGGGGTTTTGACATACTGGCTGCCGTAAACACCCATGCTGTCACGTGAAGCATCGTCGGCAATGATGAACAAAATATTCGGTCGATCGGCGGCAAAGGTCACCGATACCGAAAACAAGATCAGGCATGTGAGTAGGCGAAGCATCTTGGCGTGGTTCCGTTAAGTAATTCGATCGGCCAATTCGTAAGCGACAAAACCTCTCCGATCATAACCGAAAAACCCGAGAACTTCTGCAAACAGTCGGTAAGCCTGTGCCCAGATCCAACAAATTAACTCTGACTTAGAAACGCCAGTCTGACTGGCATCTCTTGTTATCCTCGCCGACGAACACGATCAGGCGATTCTTCATTCGGATGGCTTTCGATGTCCGCTACGAAAGCAGACACGACGGCGCATTTTTCGTCTGGGAACTGCATCAAGACAATTCTAAATCACTTTCAATCGCAGGATTCAAGATGAAATTAACACGATGACGAACTGGAGGGCGGCGGCGGACACGACGTGTTGATCGGAGGATCGGGATCCGACTCGATCAGCGACAGCGAAGGCCGCAATCTCCTGGTCGGCGGTGAAGGCGTCGACGAGATCGACGGCAGCGAAAATGATTTGATCATAGACGATGCCGCGCCCCAGGAAAATCAACTCGCATCGCTCGATGCCGCTTTGGCCGATTGGGTCGACACTCGATTGATATCGGCGTTGGCAAACCTCGGTTTTTGAGCAATCGAAGTCCACGCGGTCGTTTCGAGTCCGTTCCCGAAGGCACTATTGATTCGCGTCCTCGCCAGCCGAACCCAATGGTGCCGCCACAGACCAAACGCGTATCGTTCCGTCGGCGTCGCCGGTCGCCAGAAAACGGCCATCGGCGCTGATCGTAACGTCTCGAATGTTGGAAGCGTGACTGCCATGCAAGACGGCTCCGGAACGATGGGTGACGAGATTGGAGAACACGATATTGTCGTCGTTACCGATCGAGATCAACCGTTTGCCCGAAGGGGAAAACAGGACAGCATTAACCGACCCGTTGTGGGCTTCGATTCGCGCCGTCTGGTCTTTCAAATCTCGCGAATACAAATGCAATGAACCGCGATTTCCGCCGATCACGATTTGTGATGCGTCGCTTGACCAGGCCACGCTGTGCAGCGGTTGTTTCAAATCGATTCGATGAACCTCGTTCTGTTTCCCGATGTCAACCAGGATCGCAACGCCGTTGGCACTAATTGCCACGGCAGTTTGACCGTCGGGCGAAAGTGCCAGGTCGCGAATGACACCTCCCAGTGCGGCCACAGAGTTACTGGCATCGGCCTTTGAAAGATCCCATATCCGTATGCTTCCATCGACCCCGCCGGTCAATGCAACCGCCGCATCACTGGATAGACGGATTTCTTCGATCGCCTTTTCACTCGGTGCACCGTGCAATCGCGTTTTTCCGCTTGCCGCGTCCCAAAGCAGAATTCTTCCATCGTCGGTACCAAATGCAAGCTTTGATCCGTCACCGCTGAGGGCCACACAGGTCATCGTTTCAGGGGTGGATTGCGGATGATCATCGCGGAACGATTGATCAGGAACATTGCGAAGCAGACGCCCCGTTTCTAGCATCAAGACACTTGCCGGCCCGGTCTCGTGACAGACGACCAAGGTCGAGTCATTAAACATCAGATCACCAACACCGCCATGGTCGGTATGAATCACATCGGGTTGTGATTGGACATCGTCCAAGACAACGACGCCTCCGTCACCGCCTCCGATCAACAACCGGTCGGCGCTCCGATCAATCGCAAAGTGCCCGGCACCGGCAAAATAACGATTGGAATTTCCGACGTTTAAATTCGGTAGTTGCCAAACGATAAGCCGGCTGTTCAGTCCGGATGTTACTAAAGCGTTTTTCGACTCCCAAAATTCCACGTCCAGTAGTGGTCCAAATTCCGTATCGACCACTCGAATGGAACTGGGGTCGTCCAGACGACCGATGGTCAAACGATTGTCACGCGCGCCCGCGGCGAATTGAGTCGAATCGTCGTTGACGTCGATCGATAGGATCGAGGCGCGACTTTGATAGAGTATCGTTGATTGATCGGCGGCCGGATCGTATCGGACGACGCTGCCGTAGGCAGTCCCCAAAATCACTTCGTCGTCGTTGATGAAGTCGGCAGCATTGATAGTGGTCTGCGTGATTTGGTGCTCGCCGATACGATCCAACTTTGACGAAGACCAGATATTGACGATACCGTTTTCGCCCGCCGAAACAATCTTGCCGCCGTCACGCGAAAATCTCACGGCGGTGATCGGCCCGCCATGATCCAGTTTTTTGATTTTCGAATCGGGGTTGCCGATTGTCACGACGTTCAATCGACCGCTTTGACCACCCCAGGCGAGTTGGTGTCCGCCGGGTTGAAAATCGACACAGCGCAGTTGCTGTCCTTTTTCCCGAAAGCGAAAGACGATCTGTCGGCTATTGGTTTCCCAGACCAGCATCGTACGCAGTCCGGCAGCGGCGATGAATTGCTGGTCATCCGAAACAGCGATGTCACGAATCAATTCGATGTGATGAAATTGTTCTTCGTAACGGCGTTCAATGTTGTTGATCAAGTGATACTCGACATCACCCAATTCAACGAGTTGATCCAGGGCTTGTTTCGCGTGGCGATGATCCCCGACTTCCATCGAACTGAAAGCCAGCTTTGATTCCGCGTCGTGCAGCATCTCCTTGGAATATTCGACTTTATCGGCCAACTCCCGGCGAGAGCGTTCGACTTCGATTCTGGCAAACTCTTCTTGGCGGCGGCTCGCTTCGGCGCGACGCCATTGCCACGTGACGCCGACCAGTCCCGACGCGATTGCTGCGATCAATCCGCCCGTGATCGCTGTCGTGGCCGGATGCCGTCGACAGCGTCGAATGAAGTGCTCCAATCCCGAAATCGGACGCGCTTTGATCGGTTCGTTATCGACGTAACGCTTTAATTCATCGGCCAGCTCGGAACACGTCTGATATCGCCGATCCGGATCTTTTTCCAGACACTTTAAACAAATCGTTTCCAGATCTCGAGGAACGGACTGATCCAGAAACCGCGGTGGTTGGGGATCGGTGTGAATGACATGGTGAATCAGCATCTTTGAATGACCGCGAAACGGTTTTTCGCCAGTCAACAATTCATACAGTATCACACCCAACGAATAGAGATCGCTGCGCCGATCCGCCTCACGCGAATGACCGGCCGCCTGTTCCGGGGACATGTAAGCGGGCGTACCGATGATGGAACTCTCTTGCGAGATGGTTTCATCGGCGTCGCTATGCTTGGCGATTCCAAAATCGTTGACATAGGGAACGCCATCGACATCCATCAAAATGTTGCCGGGCTTAAGGTCCCGATGAATGACCCCTTTGCCGTGCGCGTAATCGACCGCGCGGGCTACCAAAATCAATACTTCAGCGATCTGTTTGTGACCGATGCCGCCGGACGATTTCCATTCCTTTAACGTGACTCCGTCGATCAGCTGAGAAATGATATAGGGCTTGCCATCTAGCAGCGCGACGTCATAGATGGAAACGATGTTGGGATGGTCGAGCGCGGCAGCGGCTCGTCCTTCATGGAACACCCGCTTGTATTGTTCGTCACCGCGGTCGGCTGGTCGACGGAGTGCTGCCTTGATTGCAACAAACCGCTCCAGACGCAAATCTTCCGCTTTGTAAACCGTTCCAAAGCCGCCCGAGCCCAACTTGCTTACCAGCCGAAAATTCCCGAGCACGCTCGCATCGTCAACGCTTAAGGTGACTGTCTCGCCGATCATCGAGTCGCTTGCGTGTCCCAACGTGTCTTTGCGGCCCGATCGTTTCTGGCGTGTTTCTACACTTGAGTCGGCATCTTCGTCGGGCGGAAAATCGCTTTCGTGCAGAAACGTCGACTGGCGATAGTCGTCCGGGACGTTCTCGTCATTGTCCTGGGTTGGGTCGGCTGGCATGTTGCGTATACAAGGCGATAAGCGGTTGGTTACCCCCTACCAGTGTACTGCAAATGCTGTCGGTCTTCGGAAACATTCGGAATTGTCGATCGAATGCGGCACCAGGTCACATATCCGCCGGACATGTTGGCGACATCAAAGCCGTTTTGCATCAAAATCCGCGTCGCCAGGTAACCTCGCTGCCCGACTTTACAGTAGGCGATGACCCGCTGCCCTCGAGGGATCTCGTCCAGGCGATCGCGTAAATCTTCGACGGGAATGTTCGTCGCCCCGGGCAAGTGCCCTGCCGCAAACTCGCTTTCGGTTCGGACATCTAGCAAATAAACGGCGCGGTCCGAAGGTGTCACCAACGATTCGGCATGGACGATCGGATGATCTCCGCGGAGCACGCCGGCCGCGACAAAGCCGGC
>JAGQPO010000364.1 GCA_020426665.1 Planctomycetales bacterium | reverse complement strand
TCAGATAGAAGAGCTGCTCTTCGCCGATGCGCGAGACGCTCGCCTCGTGTTCGATTTGCACATCCTGCTCTTCGACCTCGATGTACGGATACGTGTCGCTGCGACTTTCCGGATCGAGTATCAAGGCGTCGCAGACAACGTTGCTTTTGCAGCCCGTCGCTCCGTCCTCGACTTTTCAGAGTCCGCGATAGCTGCTGCGACCGCCGTTCTTGCTGATACTTTTGCTAATGATTTGGCCGGTCGTATTGGGCGCCTCGTGAACCAATTTCGCTCCCGCGTCTTGGTGCTGGCCGGCGCTGGAAAATGCGATCGACAAAATCTCGCCACGGGCACCGGGTTCCATCATGTGCACCGCGGGGTATTTCATTGTCAACTTGCTGCCCAAGTTTCCGTCGACCCATTCCATCGTGGCGTCGCCGTAGGCGTAGGCACGCTTGGTCACCAGGTTGTAAATGTTGTTCGCCCAGTTTTGGATCGTCGTGTATCGACATCGTGCGTTACGTTTGACGACAACTTCGACAACCGCACTGTGCAAGCTTTCCGTGCTGTACATCGGCGCGGTACAGCCTTCGACGTAGTGTACGTTGGCACCTTCGTCGACCAGAATCAGCGTCCTTTCGAACTGCCCCATGCTTTCAGCATTGATGCGAAAATAGGCCTGCAACGGGAAGTCGATCGAAACACCCTTGGGGATATAGATGAATGATCCGCCCGACCAAACGGCGCTGTTGAGTGCGGCAAATTTGTTGTCCTCCGGCGGAATGATCTTGCCGAAGTACTCACGCAACAATTCCGGATGCTCGCGAACCGCGGTGTCTGTATCGGTAAAAATCACACCTTTTTTGGCCAAGTCCTCTTCCAGCGAACCGTAAACGACTTCGCTTTCGAATTGAGCCTTGACGCCGGCCAGAAACTTCTTTTCGGCTTCGGGGATCCCGAGCTTTTCAAACGTGTCCTTGATTTCCTGAGGCACATCGTCCCAAGTCTTGCCTTGGTGATCGGTTGGTTTCAGGTAATAAAAGATGTCTTGGAAATCGATATCAATCGCCCCGCCCCATTTCGGCATCGGCTTGGATTCAAAAATATCCAGCGACCGCAAGCGAAACTCGCGCATCCAATCCGGTTCGTTTTTGATGTCCGCGATCTGATTGACGATCTCGCGGTTGAGTCCTTTCTTGGCCTTGAAGACTCCGGTCGTCTCGGTGCGAAAATTGTATTTATTGATTTCGCCGATTTCGGATTCCGATTCGGCGGTGACGTCGGTTGACATATCAGACTTCTCCAAAGGTGGAGTTGATGGTGATTCGTTGAAAGAGTTAGGCCAGAGCTTCTTCGGCTTCTTCGGCCAGCAATTTTTGGTTGAACGCCTCGGCATCCGGATAGGCTTTGCGGATACGGTCGTAGCCGTGTTGATGCAATTCTTCCGCCAACTCTTTTCCGCCGGTTTCGACCAGCCGTCCGCCCAGCATCACGTGGGTGAAGTCCGGCGGATTGTGTTCCAGCAATTTGTCGTGGTGCGTAATGATCAGCAGCCCCATTTTTTGGTGACCGATGTCGGCGATCGACTCGCTGGCCAGCCGGACCGCGTCGGCATCCAACCCCGAATCGGTTTCGTCCAACACGGCGAACTTTGGTTGTAACATCGCCAACTGCAAAATCTCGGCGCGTTTCATTTCGCCGCCGGAGAAGCCATCGTTGACATAGCGCCGCGCAAATTCGCTGTCCATTCGCAGGTGTTCCATTTTCTCCTTTAACTCCTTTCGAAACTCACGCATCGGAATCAATTCCTCGCCCTCCTTGCGATCCGGTCGACGTACGTTTGTCGTCGCGTGACGCAGAAAATCGGCCATCTTCACACCGGGGATCGCCATCGGACGCTGGAACGCCATAAAGATTCCGGCCCGCGCCCGTTCGTCAGGAGCCATCGCCAACACATCCTTGCCGTCCAACGTGATCGAACCGCTGGTGACCTCGTAACCCGGATGTCCCATGATCGCCAATCCCAACGTGCTCTTGCCGCTGCCGTTGGGCCCCATCAACGCGTGAGTCTCGCCATGGTTGATGGTCAGGTTGACGCCTCGCAAAATCGGCTTGTCGCCGACCGATACATGCAGGTCTTCGATTTTCAGAACGTGAGTCATGACGGTTTCAAAAAAATGAAATTGAAAGTGAATGGTATTCGTAAATTGTTTCGTTTAATGACGGGCATCGGTCGGCGAGAACTGGCAGCAAGCGTCGCCGTCCAAGCGACATTGGCTTAGATGAACCGGTTTCCCGAGTGCCTCGGACAACACCTGTTCTTCCAAATGACACATCGAATGGTCATCACCCCCGTCGGCCAACGTCGGATAAGGACAGGTGTTGATGTCCAAAACCGGCAACTCGCCAGCCGAAATCACGTCACTGCTGACCCGACGCGTCGACAACAAACGCGACAACACCCGCATCCGCTCCTCCAGCGTCGCCGTGTCGTCCAACTGTGACGCGTACTCGCGCCCCAGACGCGTCGCGACGCTGCTGAGCATTCGCTTGCGTAATTCGGGATCTTCGATCGACAACATCTCGCGCCACATCGCCTCGGCCAATTCGGTCGAATCGGCTGCGTTGGCGCGACGCCCTTGATCGGTGATGCGATAGCGATATGTCGGACGACCGCGGCCGGCAACAACCTTCTTTCGCTCAATCAACCCCCGCTCCAATAACCGATCGATCCGCTGACGCACCGCCGTCGCCGTGACCTTCAACTGCTCCGTCAATTCGCCAATCCCGGTCAATTCGCCGCCACGCATTGCAACCAGCAAATCGCGGTCGACCGAACGGATCGCACCGGTTTCTGAATTGGACGCGTCGGATCGCATCGCCGTGCCTTAGGAGACAAAGAGGAATAATCATTCAAACGAGGGAGCGCGCCAGGTCGCGATTCAACAAATCGCCCAAAGATCGGATTTTGACCCGGCACTAAGTCTACTGTTGCAGGACTCGCCATTTTTGACAACCATCGCTGTTAAAAATAAGCCCAGAATCCGCCGAAGAAACCTCTAGCGGTGCCCGCACCACCGTTATGGCCAAGATCCGGGATTTTTCGGAACCAAGCCTGACATCCGGGTGCCGCTGCGATAGGGGCAGTGCCCCCTGAACACTTTGACGTCGGATTGTTAGGATTCCGGGTCAAGCACCCTTTTACGACGTGTCTCCATTCCCCTGATTCCCCACCCTTTTTCCCCCTCTCCCCCGAGCCA
>JAGQPO010000363.1 GCA_020426665.1 Planctomycetales bacterium | reverse complement strand
CCGTCCCACATGCCCCAAGGCCAATGTCCCAGCCCACGACGAATGGCACGTTGTGTTTCCAGCTTGGCTTCGGGATTCCCAACCAGCGCGAACAATATCCCATGTCGCATCGCCATCCATTTCCAGACCGGGCCGTCGCTGATCGCCCCATCGACACGAATTTCGTCCCAGATCTGTCCCGTTTCGCCGTCAATGATTTTGCAGGATTCGTGATCACCCATGTAAAGTGCGTCGTCCGTCGCAACCATCGTGTTGCGATGCAACATGAATCCCGGTGACAGCGGCCGCCGCCAAAGGATCGTCCCGTTGTATGCATTGATACACAATAACGTGTTCAACATTTCGTTTTGATTCGCTTTGTGTGCGATGTGTCCCATCGCTTTATAAATCCGACCACCGGCGATCACGGTTTGTTCGGGCATCGGGCTGAATTTTGGATAGCCAATGAATTGTGTGCGTAGACTGCCGGAGACAAGCTTGTCATCGGAATTGGGATTATTGTCCGGGCCGTGATACGGATGCGACCAATCATCGCCGCCTTCGGGGACCGGCTTGGTGATGGATTCCTGGCCGACAAATGCGATACCTCGCGGGCGAAGTGCTCGCAAGACTTCACTGTGCGGCGGTGATGAAGCCCCCTTGGCGAGAACCACAATTCGATCGGCAACGTTGTCGCCTAAGTGAATCATTTGATTCGATGCCGTTTCAATGAACAGACGCTGTCCCAACAGCCCCGCAGAATGGGCTTTACGGCGGACATCACTGGCAAGATCTTCGTCTGGCGTTTGACAGTAGAAAATCAATTCGCCCGCCCGGCATGCTTCGATCACCTGCTCAGCCTCTTCAGCAGTCATCCCCACGACGGCGACGATACCTTTGGCAAGGTCTAATCGTTTCAAGTTGCTTTCCAACTCGTCTCCCCGCGCGGCACCCAGGATCGACAGAGACACGATCAAACACCAGGCCGGATTCTGAATTCGGAATTTCATCACCAATCCTCGTTCACACGGGTTGTTACGATCACCATGGCGACATTGTAACGTTGTTCAGGTCACGACGAATCACCATCGCGGGCCCCATTTCAAGCTGTGATTGTCGGACGCGACAGGCTATAATCGGGGGGCAGATTCACTCACTACTCCAAGAATCGACCTGTTCGTTCGCTGAAGTGGTGTTCTGCCGGGTTGGTGACGGAAAATCGATCGCACTGCGGCCGACAACTGTGCTAAATTCCAGCACCCATTCGGATCGGTCTGCGCTCGCCTATTCCGGTTCCAACCCCGCCCTCCCGAATCCGGACCCTGTTCTCATGCAGGATCGTGTCTTCATACGCGCCCTTATTACGTCACTCGCCGGTCTGTCGCTGGTGATGGGTTCCGTCCCGCGTTCGATTTACAGTGCCGAGCCGAATGACATTGCCGGTCCAAATTCATTCGCCACGCTGATCCAACCCACTCTTAAAGCACACTGTGTGAAGTGCCATGGCGATGGCGACGAAATCGAAGGCGAGGTGAACCTGCAAAGCCTAGACCTGAAATCACTGTCGACGCACCCTGACCAAGTCCAGGGGCTGATCGATGTCCTGGATCTCCAGGAGATGCCTCCGGCGGAAGAGCCGCCGATGGATTTGGAATTGCGCCGCAAAGTCGTTGCGGAGCTGAAATTGATTCTGCGATCGACGTTATCGGAACAGAAAACTTTCTCGCATGCACCGATTCGTCGCATGAATCGGTTTCAATACAACAATGCCGTTATCGACTTGTTCGATCTGAAGTGCATCGTTTTCACGTTGCCCGAAAGGATGATGCGTGAACACAAAGGGTACTTCAAACCAGAGACCGGAAAAATGGCGGACGTCGTTGCCGTCGGCAGCCGACCGCTGGGAAAATCACAAATGATCGAAGAACGGCTCTCAGGCGTCGCGGCCTTTCCTCAAGATCTCCGTGCCGAACATGGGTTCGACAATCGCGCCGACCATCTCTCGCTGTCGCCGCTGCTGATGGAATCATTTTTAAAGCTCGGGCATTCGATCACACAAAGCCCCGACTTTGTTCCACGCAATGTCGGGATATGGAAGACGTTTTTCGCAGCTCCCGGCAATGGTGTGGATCAAAAAGAGGAAGCACGGCGACGGATGCAAACGTTTTTGACTCACGCCTTTCGTCGCCCCGTCCGGCAAGATGAACTGGATCGGTATGTTGCGTATGTTGCGAATTTATTGGACCTGCATGTCAGTTTCACCGACGCAATGAAGTCGGCTGCCGCGGCGGTCATCGCGTCACCAAATTTTTTATATTTGTACGACAGATCGGGCGACGGTGACGCCATCGAATCCATCGATGATTTTGAACTGGCATCACGGTTGTCGTTCTTCTTGTGGGGCAGCCTGCCCGACGCGGAGTTGCTGGAACTGGCATCGCAGGGAACGCTAGGTCAGACGGAAGTGTTGTCGGCACAATTCAGTCGAATGATGAAAGACCACAAACTGAAACGGTTTTGTGACAGCTTCCCTTCGCAATGGCTGCAACTGGATCGAATCATCTCGTCCGTTCCGAACCCCGAAAAGTATCCGAATTTCTATTTTGCAAAATACCGCGACAGTATGCACATTATGTTGGAACCGCTGCTGTTGTTTGAAACGGTGTTGATCGAAAATCAACCGATCACCCAATTGATCGATTCGGATTTCACCTACCGATCCGGATTGCTGGAAGAAGCCTATGGGGATCTGGGCAGCGAATTAACCGATGGTCGAACGAAGGGTGGCGGCGAGGTCACCGTATTGAATTTTTACCGCGTTCCGGTTTCCGATCGTCGCAGTGGCGGGGTGATCACCAACGCGGCAGTCATGACGATGACGTCCGGTCCGGATCGCACTCAGCCGATCACCCGAGGCGCATGGATCGCCAGCGTGATCTTCAACAATCCTCCGGAACCGCCGCCTGCCGACGTGCCACCACTGAGTGAAAAACCGGCGACCGGCGAGGAAAACCTGACCCTCCGAGAGCGGTTGGCGATGCACCGCGAACGCAGCGATTGTAAAGGCTGTCACGAACAGATTGATCCGCTCGGATTCGCACTCGAAAATTACGATCCCGTCGGGGCCTGGCGTGAAACTTATTCCAACGGTCGCAAAGTCGACGTTTCCGGCTCGCTTTTTCGCGAACACAACTTTAACGATGTCGTTGAGTTCAAAGATGCGATCCTGGCCGAGAAAGACCGATTCACGCGAGCTCTTGCGGCACATCTATTGTCTTTTGCTCTCGCCCGCTCGCTGACGGCCGCTGATCAAATCGCCGTGGAAAAAATTGCCGAGGCGACGGCCAGTGATGACTATCGCATTCGGTCGCTGATCTATCAGGTTATCATAAGCGAACCCTTTCAAAGCAAGTCAAATCCCGGGGAAGTCAATTGAACATGAAACCCTCCTCACGACGAAACTTTTTAAAGGGACTCGGCGGCGCGGCATTGGCACTGCCTTGGATGGAAAGCCTGGCCTGTGCGTCACCCGACACGACCGTGCCGAAGCGGATGGCGCATTTTTATGTTCCGATCGGCGTCGTCCGGCGGGGCTTCTTTCCCGGTGAAGCAAACGACGTTATTCCCGAAGGGAATCTCGGCAATGTGATGTCATCGCTGGGCAAGCAGGACCCATACTTCAGCGTCAAACCGCTCGATAAACTGACGCCGACGATCGCTCCGCTGGAACGAATGAAACACAAGATCAATTTGATCACCGGAATGGATCGCACATTCCAGCAAGGCACCGATGTCCACGCGCAATGCGCGTCTTGCTACCTGAGCAGTGCCCGACCCTACACCATCAAGGGAACCGCATGGCCGCTGGATCGTACACTGGATCACTTGGTCGCCGACCGCGTGGGAACCGGCACGCCCTTTCCAACGCTGGAATTCAGTTGCAACAGTCACCGCGACAACAAAGAATCGATCTATTTTGATAACATCTCGTGGTACGGAACCGGTCACCTTGCGCCATCGATTCGCGATCCTCGCAAAATGTATCAGCGATTGTTTTCGACGCGGGAAAATGATCGCTATCGCGACGTCACCGATCTGGTATTGGAAGACGCCAAAGGACTGAAACAAGAACTCGGATACAACGACAGGCAAAAGTTTGACGAGTATTTCCAGTCCATTCGTACAATCGAAACACAGATGGATCGACTGGAAAAAATGCGGTCGGAATTGGCGCAAGTCGACTTCGAAGAACCGACCGAAGCCTACCTGCCACGTGGCGAGTACATTCGCTTGATGGGCGATCTGATGATCGTAGCGTTGCAAACGGGATTGACCAATGTCACCACGTTCATGGTCGGCCCGGAACGCTGGGACACGCCGTACATGTTCGAAAGCCTATTTGATTCGCCGCGAAGTCATCACCAGATGTCGCACAATCAGACGAAAATGATTGACGACTTGTTAAAGGTCGACCGTTTTCACATGGAACAATTTGCATATCTGGTCGAGAAAATGGACAACATCGACCAGGCCGACGGAACATCGTTGTTGGACAACACACTGTTTACCTATGGATCGGGTTTAGGCGACGGATCAACACACCAATACAACGACTTGCCGATTATCGTCGCCGGCGGAGGACGAAGCGTTCGATCGGGACAACACATCAATATGCCCGAAGGGACGCCACTGGCGAATCTTTGGTTGACACAAGCACGAATGATGGGACTGTCGATGGATCGGTTTGCCGACAGCACAGGAACCATTGACCAATTGGCCGCCGAATGATCGCGATGCGTCGATCGCAAGACCTTACATAACATGTTTCACTTTCATCTAAACAACCTTGCCCTCGGATCAATTCTCGTCGGCCTGTCGGCCATCGTGATCGCGCCGACCGTTGCAGCGGCCGATGTTGACGCCGACCAAATGGAGTTTTTTGAATCCAAAGTCCGCCCGCTGCTGGCCGACAAGTGCTGGAAGTGCCATTCAAACGAAAAACAAAGCGGTCACCTGCGTTTGGATTCCTTGCAACACATGATCAATGGCGGTGACAGCGGGCCTGCAATCGACCCCAATGATGCCGACGGCAGCTTATTGATCCAAGCGGTGCGTTACGAATCGATTGAGATGCCCCCGGATCAAAAACTGTCCGCACGCGAAGTCGGCGTGCTCGAACGTTGGATCCGGTCCGGAGCCAAATGGCCGAACCAGGTCGCGGCGGCAGCCCAAAAACGCGACTCGGAAGACGTGACTGACGAAGATCGCCGGTGGTGGGCGTTTCAGCCGATCGTTCGGCCGGAAATCCCGGAATCGATCGCCGAAAACCCGATCGACTTATTTGTCGAACGAAGGCTTGCCGAAAAGGGATTGAAGTTATCGCCTCGCGCATCACCACAACAATTGGTGCGACGAATCTATTTTGACTTGATCGGGTTGCCACCACCCATCGAATCCGTCAACGCCTTCGCGGCAGCCGATGATCCGGATGCGTTTTCCCGGATTGTCGATGATCTGTTAAACCGTTTCGAATACGGCGAGCGCTGGGGCAGACACTGGTTAGACGTCGTACGGTTCGCCCAGACCAATGGATACGAACGCGATGACGAAAAACCTCTGGCGTGGCGGTATCGTGATTATGTCATTCGTTCGTTCAACGAAGACAAACCGTTCGACCAGTTCGTCCGCGAACAGTTGGCCGGTGATGAGATGCAGCCGATCACGGACGACAGCTTAGACGCGACCGCGTTTTACCGTCTTGGCGTTTGGGATGACGAACCCGACGATGCGCGGCAGGCTGAATTTGACGCATTGGATGACATGTTAAGCACAACCGGAACGGCGTTCTTGGGGCTGTCCATTGGGTGTGCACGATGCCATTCACATAAGTTTGATCCGATTCCCCAGGAAGACTACTATCGAATGCTTGCGTTCATTCGCAACGTCAAACCTTACGAGAAAGCCGATAACGAAACGAGTTCCGTCTTTCGCGATTTGCCGTCCGGTAACGGTCGCACTTTGGCGGTCAGCGAACGTGGAATCGAATCACCAGTCACCAACGTGTTGTTTCGCGGCGATAGCGGAAGCCCGGGCCCCGAGGTCGCGCCGGGATTTCCCAGGGTCCTGTTTCCTTCGCTCGCCGATTCAATCGCGGCGATCGATCAACCAGATGACACGTCGCAGTCCACCAGACGCCGGAGCGAATTCGCAAACTGGGTGACCAGTGAACACAATCCGCTGACAGCACGAGTCATCGTCAACCGGATGTGGCACTACCATTTCGGCACCGGATTGGTCGACACGCCGAGTGACTTCGGCAAAACCGGCAGCCGTCCGTCCCATCCCGAGTTGCTGGACTACTTGGCATCAGAATTGATTGCCGGCCGATGGCGATTGAAACCCATACATCGATTGATCCTGTCATCTAAAACTTGGCAGCAATCATCGACCGGTGGTGATCCGTTGGCCGAACAGGTTGATCCGGGCAACCGACTTCTCTGGCGCCAGAACACACGTCGCTTGGAGGCCGAATCGATCCGCGATGCCGTGCTGTCGTTGGCCGGAACACTTAACACCGAGCGAGGCGGGCGTGGATTCTTTCCGTTGATGCCGCCCGAAGTGCTTGCCGGCCAGTCTCGTCCCGGCCACGGCTGGGATGACTCGTCCCCCACCGAAAGGAATCGTCGTAGTGTTTATGTGTTCGCCAAACGCGGAATCACCGATCCGTTGCTGGAAGTCTTTGATGTCGCGACGACGGACCAACCGGTGCCTGATCGGACGTCGACCACGGTCGCGCCACAGGCGTTGACGTTGCTCAACGGACGATTTGTCGCCGAACAATCACGCGCCGCCGCCGACCGATTGATCGCGGAATACCCTGTGGAAAACTCACCAGAAAACACAGC
>JAGQPO010000362.1 GCA_020426665.1 Planctomycetales bacterium | reverse complement strand
CGAATTGGGAATTCAAGTTTTTGCGCAGGGCGGTTACTGAAGACGCCGAAGTTGAATTGACCGGGCTGATTCGAATGGCAAACAAGGAACCCAAATTCAGCTTTCGCGACAAGGAGGTCTCCAGCACCAATCCTTTGTTCCAGGGTTTGGGTGACGATGCCGAAGAAACGGCTGAACAGTACGACGAACCGGTGATGATTCGAATCGGGGTCAAGGAGAACGACGAACTGGCGAGTGGTTTTCCAAAGACCGAAGAAGACTTGTTCTACTTCGACGCGTTGATCCTGGACGATATCGAGCCGGAATTCTTTTCGCAGGACCAATTGGAAATGGTTCGTCGATTCGTCTCATCACGCGGTGGCGGACTGCTGATGTTGGGAGGACAGGAGATGTTTCGGGGACGATCTTTTGCCGATTCGTTTCTGGGTGATCTTTCGCCGCTGTACGTCAAACTTACCGACGTTGGCCCGCCGCAACAGTACAATATGGCTTTAACCCGCGAAGGAATGCTGCAACCGTGGATGCGGCTGCGTCAGACGGCTGCGGAGGAATCCAAACGATTGCGAACAATGCCGCCGTTTGATTCCGTTAATGCAGTCGGAAGCCTTAAACCCGGCGCCTATCAACTTGCGTCTGTCACTGGCAAAGACGGACAGTCGCAGCCCGCAATTGCAGTCCAGCGGTTCGGCAAGGGAAAGGTAGGGGCCGTCGCGATCGCCGATCTTTGGCGATGGACGATGCGCCCAGACCCGGAAAATTCGGACGACTCAGCACAATATTGGCGCCAGATCACACGTTGGTTGGTCGGGGACGTCCCTCGTCGAGCGGATCTATCGGCGAGACCTTCACCGGATGACGACGACGCAGTGGTGTTGCGCGTCGACGCCTACGACGAGTCATTCTTGCCCCTGGAAAACCCAACGATTTCCATCAACGTCGTCAAGCCGGACGGTCAATCGTTGACGCTGGATGCCAAACCCATCGGCGAGATTCCGGGTGCGTTTACGGCCGAATATTACGACGACCATCCCGGCCAGTACGTGGCGACAGCCGAAGTGCGATCGGACGACGGCGAACTGGTAGGCACACCAAAGGCCGGCTGGACACGCCAGATCGCCGGAAAAGAGTTCGACAGTATCGGGGTGAACCGACCGTTGCTGGAACGAATTGCTAAAGAAAGTGGCGGCGAGCTGATCAAAGAAGAAGATCTGGAGTTGTTCTCACGCAAGTTGAAATCCGAAAAGGTTCCCGTGATGGAGACTTGGGTCTATCCACTATGGCATCGAGGTTGGGTGATCGCACTGGCGCTGGGTTGTTTGTGTGGTGAATGGGGACTCCGCCGTTTGAGAGGGCTGCCGTAATGTTGAAACACATGAGCATGTTGTCGAACCGGATTCCTCTGCTGGCCGCTGCATCACAATGGATCGGGGGCGCGCTTTTTACTTTGTTCCTGTCCGCGACCGTCGCAAACGCCGACGAAGACACCAAGCCGATTGACGTGCTGGTGGTTGTCGGCGCCGCCGGCGAGCAAGAATTCGGAACCGCGTTTTCTGCGTGGGCCGACGTCTGGCAATCGACCTGTGATCGCGCGAACCTGAATCTACTGATTATTGGGCCGGATAAACAAGAAGTCGCACATCGCGACCAACTGCACTCGAAAATCGAATCAATTGCATCGGTAGAAAGCATCCGGCCGTTGTGGTTGATTTTGATCGGACACGGAACGTGGGATGGCGCCTCCGCTGACTTTAATCTCGTCGGCCCGGACGTCAGTGCCAAAGAATTGGGGGATTGGATCGCAGCGATCAAACGACCACTTTTGATTGCCAATTGCACCTCGTCCAGCGGCCCCTTCATCAACCGATTGTCGGGGCCGAATCGTGTGATCGTGACGGCAACAAAAAGCGGAACAGAAAAGAATTATGCCCGCTTCGGTCAGTACTTTGCCGCGGCATTCAATTCTGTCGGCGCCGACCTGGATCACGACGACGAAGTCAGTATGCGCGAAGCGTTTCTGAAGGCGTGTGCGGATGCCGACCTGTTTTACAAAGAACAGGGTAGACTCGCGACCGAACACGCGCTGTTGGACGACAACAATGACAAAAAGGGATCGTCTTATGCACTGGTGCGAGGCAGAGCCAAATCGAAGGGCGATGGAAAAATTGATGGTGATCTGGCGAGCCGATTTTCGATTCCCGTCGGCGACAACTCCATCCAGTTGACCGACGAGCAACTGACGACGCGAAACGAATTGGAATCCCAGCTTCGTGATCTACAGACCCAGCATGCGCAAGACGATCCGGCGGTGTTGCGAGAAAAAGCACTGCCGGTTCTGATCGAACTTGCCAAGCTGTATGCTCCGGACCAATCGCCAGCCGACGAGTCGGTTGCAGAGTAGTTGGCGCTTTGTCCCGGCTAAAGTTTAGTGTTGTGTCCGAGCTTTGTTCTAATTCGATTTGACGGTAGCGGAACTCGTCAAGAGTTTCGTGTTGGAGTCAGGAGTCGCCGAAAGTCTTGACGACTTCCGCTACCATCGAAACCCTGATTTTTAGACTGTAGTTTACTTGTCAAAGCCGTTGTCGATATCTGGATGCATCGTATTCCACGGCACAACGACAAGTTCGGAAACTTCGTCATCCAGGTGACGGTAAGATGAAACCATTCGTACGACCAAATCCCGTCCGGTAACCAATGGAATGACATTCGGCAAGGAACTCAGAAACTCGGGAAGGATTCGGATGGCTTCATCGGTATTGCGTCGCACGTCCTGGTCGGTGGACGACGTCAGTGGCAGCGCGGCGTGTATCACTTGGTCGTCGTCGGGGTCGATGAAGAACACAACACCATAATCAATGAACTTTTCACCTTCGAGAAACATGCCGGTAAGAGCCCGGAATGTTTCGTCATCTGACATCTGGTCTAGTGTGTCCATCATTCCCGGTACCTCCCTTGGTGGGGAGAACTGAACAAGCATTGATGGGCAGCGACAAACCAGGCTTTTCATTGTCTGGGGAAAACCATGCCGCGGATATGGTTGCCTGTAGTATTATACAGGACGCCAACTCGCGGCGGTGGTGGAACCCAATCGAGGCGATTCCGACCACCGGCGCGTTTGCCGTCTGCGTTTAACGTTTCGGCGCCGCATGGTTTTTCGGCAGTTCAGCATAGCCGTTCTTGATGAACTTGCTGACCACTTTTGCGTGTTCCTGAAGCAGCTTGGCGACGTACGGATCGTCGGAAGTTTCTGTTACCAAGACACCCTGGTCCGTGTGTTTGACTTGCATTTTGATCTTCTTTGCGTTGGCGAAGATTTCGCGGAATAGCGGATCTCGCATTCGAATTGGGTTGACGTTTTCCACGCGCGCGTACATTGCTTCGACGTGTTTTTGAATTCTCTCGGCAACCGCCTTGTCCGGCGATTCTGTTGTCGTCTCAATTCCGTTAGGCAGGTTTTTCACCGTTCGCTGAATCGACTCTTTGTGATCAATCAGGAAAAAGAAATCTTGGTGGTCAATGTCGTGTTGTGAATCTCCGGCGTGGGAATGACCTGCGGCGAGTCCGGCCGTTGTTTGTTTGCCGTCTGTCGAATCAGCCTTCGCGACTGCAGTGTCGTTCCCAAGTTCTGCACACTCCTTACACTCGGTTTTGCAATCTTTTTCGCTGCAATGTTTGCAAGTTGTTTGTGTTTCTTGGACAACCACTTTAGCGTCCGATTCACACTTGCCTGCCTGACCGCCCGCACAGCAGCTTTTTGAAGCACTGCAGCATTGCTTGTTTGAATTTTCTTTGGCGACTGCCGAATCGTCCGGCGCAGCTCCACTGATCCCCGCGGCAAGAAAAATGATCCCTGTCACGATGGCCGAAAGTGAAATGATTTTCTTCATTCGTTGATTCCTTGATTCCTTTTGGAAAGCGGTTTTGTCGACACGCGTGCGTCGACTGTTTGGATGACGAAAATCCCATTGGCAATCATCGTGCCATATTTGCCCCGAGCGGTTCGCACAGACGTCGTTTCGAGAATCATTTCCTGATCTAAGGAAACGCAACGCGGATGTGTGAGTTTTGAAGATGCGCTGTTCAGCCCAGAGGGCGACACAGCACCGCAATTTTGTGTCGCCCTATGGGCTAGTATTCCACCGCAACTCAACTTTCGGGTGGGGAACGTAGCGGAAGTCGTCAAGACTTTCGTGAATTGCCGTACGAATCGAAACTCTTGACGAGTTCCGCTACCCGATAATCAAGCTGCAACGAAGCACTAGAGCTTGCTTGAAGATTTCTGCCGTCGGCTTACACCGACGGCAGTTCCTGTGTCACCCTCCGGGCTGAAAAACGCAACTCCAATACCGACTTCTTCGGGAACGTGAAAACAGGAAATTATTTTGGGGCAGGTCCTATGGATACGTCGACTGCGCAAAAATTGCAGGGTGTCACGGCGGCAGCTTTGCATCATTTGCGCACTCGTGTATCAGCGCTCTTCGGTATTCACACGTGCGGACCTGACTGATCGCCATTTCTGGCGTTCCACAGAGAATTCACTTGTTTCACGCGACAATCGATCGCGACGGCACTCGGTTTGCATTTTGGGGTTTCGTTCCAACCGATCAACTCATCAAGGACAGTGTCATGAAACGTTCAACCATCGGATTGTCAGCAATCGTCGCACTGATGATCGTGCCCATCAATGTGAATGCCCAGCAACGACGCGGAGCCGGCGGCGTAGGACGCGGTGGTCGCGGCGGGGTACAATTGCAATCCGGAATCCAATCACAAGGTCAGCACGGTCAATCGCGGCAAAACGGTCGATCCAATTCGTCCGTCGGCGTGACAAATCCGGGTACTAGCGTGGTAGACTTTTCTCGGCTGTGGGAAGAAGAAAAACTTGCCCGGGATGTCTATACCAAGTTGGCTTCGACATCAAACCTGCAAGTCTTTCGAAATATCTCGCGCGCCGAAAGCCAGCACATGCAGGCCGTCGCACGGGTCGCCGGCGGACGGGGTGGACCGATCAATCAACCGAAAGACGTTCCGGGAGTGTTTGTCAGCGCTGATTACCAACAGCTGTATCAAACATTGGTTGCAAGTGGTTCGCGTAGCCCGTTGGATGCACTGATGGTGGGGGCAAAGATTGAAGAGATGGATATCGCTGACATTCGCCAACTACTGCCACAAGTGTCTGATCCACAAGCTCGCCAAGTTTTGGAGCATCTATTGCAGGGCTCATACAACCACTTGCGGGCGTTCGCGGGTCAGCTCGCATCGCAAGGCGCAACGTACAAGGCCCAATTCCTGACTCAAGCCGACTTTGATTCGATCGCCAACTCCACCGGCGCCGGGCAGGGCCAGCATGGAAACGGCCAAGGCGGGGGCGCCGGGCAGGGAATGGGCCGTCAAGGTTTCGGCAGCGGACAGGCTGGCGGCGGACAGGGGGCTGGCGGCGGACAGGCTGGCGGCGGACAGGGGGCTGGCGGACAGGGGGCTGGCGGCGGACAGGGGGCTGGCGGCGGAGGACAACGCGGTGCTGGCAATGGTGCCGGTCGAGGGTTCGGACGCACGGGCCAGACGTCAAGTTTCGGAAGGTAAACGGTTGATGATTCAGCTGCCAAAACATCGTTATGCCGGGATCGCATTGCTGGCCTTGGTTTGGGTCGGATTCGCGTTTTGGCAGCGCACGGAGCACGTTCATCAATGCCGGCTGATCTACGATGCCCTGTCTTCGCGTGGCGACGTGTTGGCCAGGTCGGTGCGAAGTGGAATCCAATCGCACCGCTGGTTCGGTCCGTTTGTTCAGCAGCAACTTCCGTCGACACTTGACGCCTTGGTAGGATCTGGAAGTGCAATCGCGATCGCTGTTGTCGTCAACGACGACTTTGAACATCCGTATTTTGCAGGCGACATGGGGCAAGTCGCCTTTCATTTGGGTGACGGCGAACACGTGCGCGGAACGACTCTGCAAATTGTCAATCAATTTACGTTGGACAAAGATCCGCCTTTCGGGGGTTCCGAATCGGCAGGTGTCGTCGGCACGGACACCGACCATTTCCGCAGTTATGTGGTCCTGGACCGCACAGCTACAACGAAGCAATCGCGGCAGGAAGCTGAAAACCGAGTATTGATCGTTGTATTGGGGACATTGCTTTTAGGTGCCGCCGCCGCGGTGTGGCAGTTTACAATTCGACTCGCGAAATCCGAGGGCCAGACTCGACTGTTGACCGCGGAGACTCGCCATTTGCGTGAACTGGGGCAGGCAGCGGCGGGGCTGGCACATGAAACACGCAATCCACTAGGTTTGATCCGTGGCTGGACACAGCGGATGGTCGACACAGGACTTGCCAGCGATGAACATCAGGAGCAAGCCGAAGCGGTTTTGGAGGAGTGTGACCGCGTGACCGCAAGAATTAACCAATTTCTTGCATTCGCACGTCAGGCAGATGTCGTCATCGAAAGTGTCGCGATGAAGGAATTGATCGACGACTTGCGGACGCTACTTCAGCCCGATTTGGACGGCAAAAGTTTGACATTCACAACCGACGAATCGGTTAGTCGCGCCACGGTACTGGCGGACCGAGAACAATTTCGGCAGATCCTGTTTAATTTGTTGCAAAATGCCATCGCGTTTGCACCGGAGCGTTCGACGATCACTGTCTTGCTTCCCAAATCAACTCGCGAACAATATCGCCTGGAGATTGTCGACCAGGGGCCCGGTGCATCTGAAGAAATCGTTGATTCTTTGTTCGAACCCTATGTGACCGCACGGCCGGGAGGGACGGGTTTGGGATTGTCGATCGTTCGGCGCATCGCCTCGGCACACGGTTGGACCGTTGGCTATCGACGTGGAAACGAGGGTGGCAGCGTCTTCTGGATCGATGGAATTCGCCAAGCATTATGAAGCCCATCGCCAAAACGATTTGGTTATGCAAGTATATTGGCGACGTTTAATGGTCCTTGGAGTTCTCGGTAGATTCGATGAGCAAAGCCGTTTCCGCGCAACCCCTATTGATGGTTGTCGACGATGAACCGTCGCAACGAAAGCTGATCGGCGGTTATTTGACAACACTGGGGATGCAGGTGATCGAGGCTGCATCGGCCGAGGAAATGTTGCAGTTGCTCACTAAACATTCTCCAGACATGGTCCTGTTGGACGTTCGTTTACCCAAGATGTCGGGTATCGAGGCGTTGCCGGAGATTCGAAAGATTCTTCCACAGACGCCGGTAATACTGATCACTGCTTTTGCCGATGTCCGTCAAGCGGTCGACGCGGTCAAACGGGGTGCCGATGACTACTTATCAAAGCCCATCGATCTGGAAGAACTTAAGACATTGATCTTCGATACGCTGGGTATACGCTTCGGTGAATCAGTAGCAGAAACTTCAGCGCTACCTGAGTTGCCGCCCGATTTCGTTTGTGAAAGCTCGGCGATGCGCGCGTTGGTCAAAACGATCGCGGTTGTCGCCCCTTCCGACGCGCCGATCTTGATCCAGGGACCGAGTGGATCTGGAAAAGAGTTGATCGCACAATTGATTCACCGCCTGAGCGACCGAGCGACCAAGCCGATCGTGACGACAAACTGTGCCGGATTGTCTGCAACGTTGGTTGAAAGTGAGCTTTTTGGGCACGTCAAAGGTGCGTTTACCGGCGCATCGGAAGACCGCAAAGGAATGTTTCGAACGGCGAGCGGTGGCAGTTTGTTCCTGGATGAAATTGGCGAAATGCCGCTAGAGATGCAACCGAAGTTGTTGCGGGCGATTGAAACCAACCAAGTCACTCCCGTGGGAGCAGATCGACCGATTGATGTGGACACCCGAGTGATTGCAGCCACCAATCGCAATCTGATGGATGAAGTGAATGAAGGTCGGTTTCGCGAGGATCTGTTTTATCGTTTGAATGTAGTCGAATTGGCGGTTCCCGCGTTGTCTGATCGTCGTGAAGATATTTTACCGCTGGCAAAGTACTTCGCTAACAAGTTTGCAAAACGCCAAGTTCGATTCTCGCCGCAAGCATCGCGGGCAATGCTGGCGTACCGGTGGAACGGAAATGTCCGTGAACTTCGTAACGCGATCCAACGGGCGTGTCTATTGTGCCAAGGTGATGTCATCCTGCCGGAGCACTTGCCGACGAATCTGGCGATTGATCAAACAACCTCTGTCCCGGAACAAGGACGTTTGTCCCAAGTGGAACGGGCGACGATCTTGGCAACGTTACAGGAATGTGACGGGAATCGTACCAAGGCGTCCGCCATTCTCGGAATCAGTCGTCGCGCGTTGATCTACAAGCTGCGGGAAATCGAAGACAGTCAATAACCGATCCGGGGCCGACTTACACTTCGATCGATTTCGGCTGCCGCAAGACCGAGTTTGCAAACGGAAAACTGCAGACAACGGGCAATACAACTAGATTCACAATCGTACCGGTCGTCAAACCGCAAAGAATCACCAGCCCCATCGGATATTCGATTTCTTGTCCCGGGATTTCACCGGTTAGGATCAGTGGCACCAATGCCAAGCCAGTCGTCAGAGCGGTCATCATGATAGGCGCCAAACGTTCCTCAGCACCTCGCAGGATCAATTCATATTGATCGGAAACCCCTTCTTCGGTGGCGAGGTGGCGATAATGGCTGATCAGCATGATTGCGTTTCGGGCAGCGATCCCCAGCACGGTGACAAAGCCAACCAGCGAACCTAGCGATAGGATTCCACCGGACGCGTGGACGCCCAGCACGCCACCGATCAGCGCCAGCGGCAATGTGCAGAGTATCAGCAGGACCAGTTTCCACGATTGGAAGTCGATGTACAGAATCACGGCGATTGCAATGATCGACGCGATCGACAACAGCAACAAACGGTTGCGTGAGGCCTTGGCTTCGGCGTATTCACCAAGAAACTCGGGATGATATCCCGTTTTGAAGTTCACGTTGGCCAGCACCGCGCGCTCGATGTCTGTGGCAACCGATGCAAGGTCGCGGCCATCAACGTTACACGTGATGTCAATGCGTCGCGAGGCGGATTCGCGTTTGATTTCGTTTGGCGCGGGAATGATCGTCAAATCGGCGACGTCACACAATGGAACCTGAGATCCCGACGGCGTGTCGATCATCAATTCGCCTAGAGTGCGCAAATCGCTGTGCAATTCCGTTTTGCCTCGCACGATGACGCCGAAGATGTTCTGGTCTTTGTAAATCTCGCCGACTTGCATTCCATTGACCAGAGTGGTGACGCTTCGCATGAGTGCGCCGGGAGTTAAATGGAACTGCGATGCAGCTTCGGGTCGCATGTGAACCGAGATTTGCGGAACCAGGACTTGAGGTTCAACCTTTAGTGTTGAAACGCCTGGAATCGGTTTGATTTGCGCGGCGACGGCATCTGCGGTCGACCGGAGTTCGTCCATTTCCGGTCCGAACACACGCACGACGATCGACGCGCTCGTTCCGGTCAAGACCTCCTTGATTCGTTCGGTCAGATAGGTCAAGAGATCTCGGTAGAGTCCCGGATAGCCATCGACGATGGTCTGCACATCGGCAACCGTTTTGTCGTAGTCTTTCTTGTCGTAGATGCTGATCCATAGTTCCGTAAAATTGGGTCCGACGACTTCGTCGGCGACGGTTGCTCTTCCGATGTGTGAACCGAAATTCAAAACTCCATCGACGGCCATCATGTCTTCGCTGGCGCGCAGCGTGACACGGTTCATCGCGTCGATGCCGATACCCGGCTTTTCAACCCAGTGCATCAGAAAATCGGTCTCGCGAAACTTGGGCATCAATTGTTCGCCCAATTGCGTCGTGGTTCCGGCGATACCGGCCAGAATCACAGCGGTGACGATCACCGTAATCAATCGCAACCGAATCGCCGCGCCCAAAACCATTCGGTACAACCACTTGAAGAATTGAACCAGCGGACCGTCGACGCGTCGCTTACTGGCCGATTTTGGCAAAAGTACCAACGACATTGCGGGCGTGATCGTCAGGGCGACTGCCAGCGAGGCGAGAATGGCCAAAATGTAAGACGCGGCCAACGGTTTGAAGAATGCCCCGGCAAGCCCCGTCAAAAAGAACACTGGAAGAAATGCAAGCACCACAATAATCGTGGCATAAACAACCGCGCTGCGGACTTCCATCGATGCTTCAAGGACGACGGTGAACGATGACCTAGGAGCGTCGGAAGCCGCGTTCAGCCGCAATCGTCGAATGATGTTCTCGACGTCGATGATCGCGTCATCAACGACTTCACCCAACGCGATCACCAATCCGGCCAGCACCATCGTGTTGATCGTGCCACCACGATAATAAAGCACTAACATTGCGGAAATCAACGACAACGGAATCGCTGTGGCACTGATCACGGCGCATCGCCAGTCAAATAGAAACAGTAACAACACAACGATGACCAACACACATCCGACCAACATCGAATGGCTAAGGTTCCCAAGCGAACGTTCGATGAATGTCGCCGGACGAAAGATCGTCGTGTCATACTCGACTTCGCCCATGGCGGGTTTGAGTTCCAGCATTGCTTTTTCAACATTCCGCGTCACGTCCAACGTGTTGGCCCAAGGTTGCTTTTCGACGATCAATAACAACCCCGGTCGGCTGTTGATGATCGCGTCACCAATTGGCGGGGCGTGATCAAATTTAACTTCGGCGACATCTCGGATCCGCAACGGGGTGCCGCCGGACCTCGCCAATGTGGTGCCTGTCTGTGTACGGGTGGACGGATTGCCGGAAGGACGAATGGGAATTTCACCAAGTTGTTCTGGTGTGTACACCGCTGGAACATGACGCAAAGCAAGGCGTTGGTTTGGCGTGTCGATAAAACCTCCCGACCCGACCGCTGTCGCATCGCGAACCGTCTGTAAAACAGCATCGACTGTGATGCCGTGGGCACTCAGCCGCAGCGGATCGACGACAACTTGCAACTGAGGATCTTTTTCGCCCCAGACCGCGACGTTGGCAACACCTGCGATGCCCATCAACCGCGGGCGAATCGTCCACTTCGTCAGTGTCGTCATTTCCATTTGGGTCTGCGTGTCAGACCAAAGCCCTATCTTCATGCATCGACTAAGCGACGACAGTGGCGGCAGGATGACGGGCGGGCGGGCAACCATCGGCAAGGTTGCTTGAGCAAGCGCGAGTCGTTCCTGGACAAGTTGGCGAGCCACCAACAGGTCGGTTCCAGGTTCAAAGATCATCCGCACACTGGACAACCCCAACACCGATTTGGAACGCACCGTTTGGACGAAGGGAATCCCGTTCACGGCGTTTTCAATTGGCACCGTGATCAAGCTCTCGACGTCTTCGGTCGACACCCCGGGAGCTTCGGTTTGAATTTCGACTAGCGGGGGAGCGAATTCCGGGAACACGTCCAACGGCACCGATTCACTGGTGCGGACGCCGATCACCACCAAGACAACCGCCAAGATAATGACAAGTAACCGAAGCTGTAGCGACGTCTTGATCAGCCAACTCATTTGCCGACCCCAAACTCGGTCCCAAACAATTCTGCGGCTCCATCGGTCACGACCTTGGTTCCGGCCGCTGGTCCTTGTGAGACGACTGCATTGTCGCCGTCGACCCATTCCAACAGCACACGGCTGCGAATGAATTTGTTTTCTCCCTCGGATGCCGTGGATGCGAGCGTGTAAACCCAAGTGCCGCCGTAGATGTCGTAAAGAATCGCAGCCGTTGGAATCACCATCGCCTTGGTGACGCTGTTCATCGGCAAATCGACGCCGACACGTTGTCCCGGTCGCAACTGCAAACTCCGATTGTCAACTTCGTAATACAAGTCGGCGGATGAGCTTGCCGCGTCCGCCGTCGGCGGCGCGGCAACGGGGCTGGCTTGTGGAGTTGTTTCTGATCCCAACGGCGATCCGTCCAACGAAACGATCTTCGCCGTTTCTTCGCGGTTGAGTTTGGAAAGCATGTCGACGTAGACTGGAACACGAATCCAAATCGTGCTCAGGTCAACCACTTCGAACAGTTGTGTTCCCGAAGTGACTGACTGGCCCGACGAGACATTCACGCTGCGGACAACACCGGCAACCGGAGCGGTTAAAGTCAATGGTGATGCCGGTTCTGGTTTACCTCCGTCGTTCGCGGTTTGAATCGATACCAGCAGCGATCTAAGTTCTTTCTCTCGCTGTTTTGCTGCATCGAGTACCGATTGGGCGACATTCAACAACGCTTCTGCATCGTCCAGAGCGCGTTGGCTGCCCGCACGATCGGCGAGAAGCTTTTCGGCGCGGTCCCGGGCGATGATCAAACCCTCGATTTCGGATTCGCTGCGCGCGACTTCACCTTGCGCCGTGACCAGCGCCGACATCAGGTTCGCTTTTGCACCGGCCATTTGCACCTGCTCGGCGGGCGTCGGCACATCCCGTTCGGGCGAAAGCAGCGGCTTCAAGATCATCAGCGGTTGGGCGATCGCGACCTGGCTGCCGGGTTGTGGAAAAGTTCCTCCCGCTGCTGCGATCACTCCGGGCACGGGAGCCGATGCGATGATCGATTTGCCCGATGGGACCATCGCTTCGCCGGCCAGCGTCCGATGACGGAACACCTCGCGTTCCTGGACGGCCACCGATTTGATCGCAAGGCGAGCAACCGCATCATCCGTCAAGGTCAACGTCGCAAGTTCCGTCTCGTGCGGAACCATTTCGACTTTTGCCGGCGTCACTTTGGCGTGATCCGATTTTGACGATGATTTTTCACATCCGACAACGAAAGTTGCGACCAAAATCACCATGCACGACAAACACCGGCGCCAAATCGACGGCCGATTGTTATTGATGGAAGCTTTCATGGAGCCCCATTGTAATTGACTATCGCCGGGACGATACGCGGCCCGATCGGCTTCTCGTGAAATCGCTACGGTTCGGAGCGTTCGGGGGCAAGTAATTCAACGAGGCCCGGTTCGTTTTCATCGTTTTTGATTTCGACGCTTTCGACGACCACCGGCGCTGGGCTAGTAAAGTCCACCAATGCTTCGGATTCCAAAGGCGGAGCGAGCAGGCTGCGGCCGACACTGCGTTCCAGTTCCGCCACGGCACGATGACATGCAGCCGTTTGCACTAGGATCTGGTCTCGCGCTGTCAAGTATTGCGTCGTGGTTTGCAACACCAGCAAATAGTCGGAGCCTCCGTCCTGGAACCCTTTTTGGGCGATCTGAAGTGCTTCGACAAGTGCCGGTTCGACATCACGTTTAAGGATCTGCAAATTCTCGTAAGCTTGTTGCAGTTGGCGATAGGCGGTGCGCACGTCAGCGGCAATTTGATCCGAGATCGCATCGCGATTGTGTGTTGCCGCATTCAACTCCCAGTCAGCTCGCAGGATGCCGCCTTCATTGCGATTGAAAATGGGGACGTCTAAACGCAATCCGCCTCCCGTTCGTGTGTAATTACTTGTCGATCGAACGTCCAACACGCCGTCGATTCGCCACCACAACCAGCGAGAGAGTGTCGAACGCTCGCGGGCGGCAGCGACCGCCCATTTCGCCGAATGCAAGTCTGGCCGACAGGCAAGCGCCTCTTGAACAAGTTCCTCTTCGGATTGAATCGGCAACATTGGGTCTGAAAGGTCTCCCGGTTCCAAAGGTTGACCCAAATGGGGTAACCCGATCAACGTTGCGATTCGAGCCTCGGCGATGCGAACTGCATTTCTTTGCACACCTAGCGTGGCTTTCGCATTCAACGCATCCACTTTTGCCGCGATCGTTTCCAGTTCGCTGATGTCGCCTTCCTTCAACCGCTTGTTCGTTAATTCAGAGATTGAATTTCGGATCCCCTGAGCCTCTTCGGCAAGTTGGGTTTGTCGTTTCGCCAACGCCCAGTCGGCATAGGCAACTCGCACATCACGCGCCAGATTCAACCCGTTTTGAACCAGTTGTTCTCCGACTCGTCGGTATTCCCTGTTTGCAGCCTTGACGCGTGAAGGACGCAGGAAGTACGACTCGATCGGCGCGTAAAGTGTGTACTGGCCCTCTTTTGCTCCGGACGGAAAGTACGTCAGGAATTGAGGGTTGGCGAGCTTCGTCGCCTGCACCGCATCACCCCCGGCGGCGCCAAGCAAAGCCAACGTGGCCTGAAAAGCTGAGTTGTTCGACAGGGCCGTCAAAACCGCTTCATCTTCACTCAGGCCGTCTTCAAGAACCACACCTGACGGAATAAGGCTTTCGCACGGCGGAACCGTTTCCATCGTCGTCCCGGTTCGACATGCGATTTGTCGCTTTACCAGTGATGGGTCACAGCATGCCTGGGGCGATTTACATCCAACGAGCAAAATGCTGGCGATCAAAATACCCGCAGGCAGTCTACCAGCAGGCAGTGCAGTCAATGCAGATGGTCGGTAACTGACATCCATGTCGTTCTCACCAAGGTAATGATTGCAAAGCACAGTAGTCGTACATCGCTAATAGCTGTTTCGACCGTTCTGCCAGCGACAACCAATTCTTGAGAATTTGCTGCGACGACCGGCGTAGCTGCGATCAACGGAGTAATCCCACTCTTCGGACAATCCCTTCGGGGACCCTGTCGAAATGTTTGCGGCGGACTTGAAAGAAGTTGTTCACAAGGATGGACAGTTTCTGACCAAATGTTCCGGTGGCGTCATTTCATTGACTTTGAGCCGCGTTGTTGGATCGCGGTTTTCGACGGATTCAACTGCGAAGTCGCGCAAAAGATTCCTGAGTGTTCCCACCGGCACAACGGTTGCTGACTTGGTTCCGCTGCAGCGAGGCAGCGGTCGCCTCGCAGTTTTACGACCGGCTTGCACGCTTTGGCGGCAAGCGTTCCTGGATGAGATGTACCGTGTCGAAATCGTTGATAGAATGGTCTCCGGCCGGTCGAGTTGAGCAAAATTTTGAATCCGAACCTGGTGATTCGGAGCTTGGAGTGAATGTCAGCAGTGTCCGGGCGGCTCATCCGATCCCGGCAATCGGCTTTCACCGGCTCAACCAATTTTTCCGCATGTCCAATCGAGTCTCCGCCTTGTCTTCGATCCTGCGTTCGCCGGCGCGGATCCTTGGCATCGTCCTGATGTTGGTCTTCATCACTGAAGTCGCGGTGATGTTTGTGTTGCCGCATTTGCTTCCGCCGTTTTTGGGCGAAACCGGCAAAGCTTTACTGGATGCCGTGTTGCTGACGCTGGTCAGTGCCCCCGCGTTATGGTGGGTGATTATTGGTCCGCTTCGTCGCATCGCAATCCAAGAGCACGAGCGCAGCGAAACAATCGTTGCGAACGCCAGCGAAGGCATTATCACATTCGACCATGTCGGACAAATCGTTTCGTGCAATCGGGCTGCCGCGGAGCTGTTTTCGGCCGACATGAATGACGTGATTGGCAATTCCGCTGATACTTTCCTGGAGCGACTGCCAAATGAGTTCGATTCGCTTCCGATCTCATTTCGCTTGAACGCCAAACGATGCGATAAAACCGTCTTCCCCGTCGAAGTTTCGGTCAGCGAGTATCCATCCGAGTCAAAAACATTACGCATTGCTATCGTTCGAGATTTGACCGCAGCGGAACAGGCCGAGGCGGACCGTTTATCGATGGTGCGCGAGACGGAAGCGTTGCGTGCCCAACAAATGGCGACTCTCGCCCAACTGGCCACGGGAGTTGCCCACGAAATCCGCAACCCGCTTACTTCGATCAAGATGTTGATTCAAGTCAATCGCAGCAAGTTTGCTGACGAAGGTTTGCCGACCGATGATCTGGAATTGGTTGAACAAGAGATCCGACGCATGGAACGCAGCGTCAACAGCTTGCTCGATTACGCACGTCCTGAACAAGGCGAGCGTTCTGTGTTCCCGATTCAAGCGGTGATTGGCAAGACGGTACAGTTGATCGAAGGACGTTGCGGTCAACAGAAGGTCGAATTGAAAATCGATTGCGAGCGGGAGCCAATCACGATCGACGGTGACGCATCACAGATCCAACAGCTTCTGCTAAACTTGTCGTTAAACGCGTTGGACGCGATGCCAGACGGCGGTGAATTAGCGATCCGTGCGGTCCGCGAAAACGGCCGGCTTGAATTGACCGTTTTGGATGACGGCGAGGGAATTCGACAGGAGATGTTAGACAAATTGTTCACCCCGTTTTCTACCAGCAAGCCTGCGGGAGTTGGTTTGGGACTTGGCATTTGCCGACGTATTGCGGCTTCTCACGGCGGGACGCTGACGGGACAAAACCGCGCGGTGGCAGGGGCCGAGTTCAAACTGTCGTTGCCAATAACCGCAATCAATGAATCTGCAATCGGCGATTTACAGCAGCGCGAGGGGTCATGCAAAGCCTTTTAGTCATCGATGACGAAGCATCGATTTGCAAAGCGTTCGAGCGAGCATTCAGTAGCGACACGATTACGGTACTGACCGCGAAAGACGGTGCCGAAGGTGGGCGACA
This sequence comes from Planctomycetales bacterium, assembly GCA_020426665.1. Taxonomy (GTDB): domain Bacteria; phylum Planctomycetota; class Planctomycetia; order Pirellulales; family Pirellulaceae; genus Stieleria. The sequence continues at coordinate 2,635 of JAGQPO010000362.1, read as the reverse complement.
ATTTGTCGAATCGAAACCCGATGTGGTTGTGATCGACCTCAGCCTGCCCGACACGAATGGACTTGAGCTCTTTAAACGACTTCGTGAAATCGACCCCAGGGTTCCATTCATCTTTATCACCGGACATGGGACCGTCCAATCGGCGATCGAGGCCACAAAGCTGGGCGCGTACGATTATCTTTTCAAGCCTCTTGAGCTGGACGAAATGCGTACGCTGCTGGACAAGGCGTTCAACTTGAGCCGGATGGTTCGCGTCCAACCGACGCTTGCCGAATCAGAGACCGACGAAGCGTCCAGTGGGGAAGCGATCGTCGGACGTTGCAACGCAATGAAGGAGGTCTACAAGGCGATCGGACGCGTCGCTTCGCAAAACTTGACCGTCCTGTTGCTCGGCGAAAGTGGTACCGGAAAGGAAGTCGTGGCGCAAGCGATCTATCATCACAGTGCGCGGGCAAACGGCCCCTTTCAAGCGATCAACTGCGCGGCGATTCCCGATGCCCTGTTGGAAAGCGAAATCTTCGGGCATGAAAAAGGTGCTTTCACGGATGCCCATCGTCAACGGATCGGCAAACTGGAACAAGCTGATGGAGGCACGTTGTTCCTGGATGAAGTCGGCGACATGTCGCCGATGACGCAAGCGAAATTATTACGTGTTTTGCAGGATCAAACGTTCGAGCGTGTTGGCGGTAACGAGCCCATTAACGTTGATGTTCGAATCATTGCCGCGACGAATCACAACCTAAAACGGCTTGTCTCGGAAGGTTTGTTTCGCTCCGACCTGTATTTCCGCCTTGGTGTCGTTACGATCCACTTGCCGCCGCTGCGTGATCGAGACGACGACCTTCGGATCCTGGCCGAATACTTTTTGCGGCGTTACAGCAATGAATTCGGTAAAGACATTCGAACCCTCGCCCCCGAAACGCTGGACGTATTGGAACGATACCACTGGCCGGGCAATGTTCGCGAACTTGAAAGTGTGATGAAGCAATCGCTGTTGATTGCCCGTGGCAACATTTTGCTGCCCGATTTTCTGCCGCCCTTTGGTGACGGCGGCGAGCACGCGGCTTGCGAAACCGCGGCCGAGTTTTTGTCTGAGCGTTTTATCGCCGACCGCATCAAGGATGGAACGGACAATTTATACGCCGAAGCGATCTCGATTGCCGAGCGCCAATTGTTTCGGCAGGTATTAACGCACACTGGCGGAAATCAATTGAAGGCGGCGACGTTACTGGGGATCAGCCGAGTGACATTGCGAAGTAAACTGAAGTCGTTGGCGATCGAAGCCAGCGATTTTAGTCCGCCGCGTTGATCGTCGTGTCGACTCGCCGGCGGCGACGATTCGATTGATTATTTGTGGATGCTTCGTTGAATGTGAACTCCATTAACAACAGAGTAACGTCGTCGGTTTGTTCGCCTGAACCGCGATGTGATGCAACGGTCTGGTTGGTGTGCTCCTTGGTTTCTTCGAGAGATTGGTTTTTGCATGACAACAGTGTCTGCAGCAACCGCTTCTTTCCATACATCTCTTCATCCGCTCCGAATGTTTCTGTCATTCCGTCGGTTGAAACTGCCAACCTTGACGTTCCGGATAGCTCGATGGTCTTTTCGTTCCACGTCGCATCTTCATCAATACCTAGCACGGTTCCCGTGGCAACCAATTCGGTTGCGTCACCGGACGGATCGATCAACCAAGCAGGATCATGACCAGCGTTTGCGTATCGAAGAAGCCGGTCTGTAAGGTTTGCCTCGATCAGTATTAGCGATGCGAAGTCGCCAAAAACGGCCGAACGTAGATGCGATACATTCTCGCTGACAATCACTTGCGAATTACCGTCGGCGTAAGCAGCGGTTAGCAGATCATGATCTTGTAACGGATTCCATGTGTCGCTGTTTTCCGATGCGGCAATGATCGAAGCGATTCGGTCGCGGGAAAGTGGCGGCATCCCATTGGATTGGCAAATATGATCGGTGCCAAACGTCACCACGATATGGTGGTCCGGCGAGTTTGCATCATCCATTCGCTCGCAAATACTGTCGATGTATCTCTGGACCGCATCGCTTCCATGGTTTTGTAGATGCAAAACGGCGGGAAGCACGGTTCTGGCTTCATCCAATAGGTCTGAATGCTTTTCATCAAAGTGATGGCGGATTTCCCGCTGATAATCTAACGTGATCAGAACCGCAACGAAAACCAAGATGACACTACTGGTGACGACCAAAAGTCGGACACGAATAGAGTAGAGCCGTAAGGATGCTTCGTTGAGTTTAGCGGATTCGTCATTCTCGGCTGACATAGTAGAGCTCTTTTGTTTCTGCGGACGCGGCACCAGCGGTCAGGCTTGCAGCTGCGACAATCCCGTCGTGACCGGTCCCAGCGGTGGCGCGATGCCATCCGATTCAGTCGGTAAGAAAGCGTTTCAGAGTGCAGCATAGCAGTCATTCTGAAAGAAAGCTGGCGGGCGGGGGCTTTCGCCCTCGAGCCTCGTTGAAAAGGGCATTCACAAACGAGTTCGCCGACTAGCATTACTGCTGTTCGCCGCCCACCAAAGGTTCATGTATCAATCGAGCATCGGGTCTGGTTCGGTGTGATGCGTTAAATGGATGTCCTTTAACCCGCGTGCAAACCACGGATAAA
>JAGQPO010000361.1 GCA_020426665.1 Planctomycetales bacterium | reverse complement strand
ACCGGCGCGGTGCTGGCGGCGGCGGGGCCAACCGCGGTCCTGACGGCGACTGGTCCCACGAACATTAGCGGCGGCAGTTTGACGGCGATCAACGGCGGTCAATTGATTTTGCCGACGGTCATCCAGTACGACCACCTGACGACAGGCAACTTCCAAACGCGACGATTTTTGGCCGAAGATCCTGGCAGCCGAATCGTGATGAACGCCTTGCAAACAATCACGGGCGGGACGGCCTATGAGGCCAGATTGATGGTCGACGCTTATGGTGGCGGCAAAATCGAAATGCCTACCTTGGTTTCGATCATCGAACCGGAAGGCGGCGACGTTCGAAACAGAAGGATCAATTTGGTTGCCGACGGTTACGGCAGCCGTATCGACGCGGTGCTATTGAACGAATTGACCGATCGGTCGGCGTTCGCGGACGGAGAGTATTCGTCGATCGAAGCTCGTAACGGTGGTGTCGTCAACACTCCTGTCATCCAAACATTGACCGGAGTGCGTGTCGTTCGCGAGCCAGAAAGTGTTGTGACGATGGGCAACGTAACGACGGCCCAACGCGTCGACGTAGAAACCTGGGCGACGACGTTGGATCTGGGGGCACTGGTCACGGCGACCGAGACGCGGATCACAGCGGTCCGGACGGATGTCGATCTCGGTGCGCTGACGACATTCGAATCCGGCAGCATCACGCTTCGCGATGGCGCCTCGATCAATGCGCCGTTGTTGACCGCAATCGATGGAACCAGTCTGATCACCAGCGGCGGATCTCAGATCGAATTGGACGGCGTCACGACTTTCGACCACGCTGCGTCGACAAACTATCTGGACCGATCGTGGATGGCCGATGGGCCGGGCAGCCGAGTCGCGTTACCTAACCTGGTCTCCGTGACCGGCGGAGCGTTTTACGACACGGACCTGTTTATTACCGCCACGGGTGGTGGATCGGTTGAACTGGGAAAACTGCAACAGATTATTGACGACAGCTCTGGCGATACCCGTGTCCGCCAGGTTCGTATTCTGGCCGACGGGTTTGGCAGCCAGATTCTTTTGGATGCGCTCGTCAGTCTTAGCGACGCCAACACGGACGAACGATCACAGTTGATCGCGAGGCTTTGGGGAACCATTCATGCGCCTGTTTTAAATTCCGTTGTCGGGGTGGAAATCTCGCTGGACGGACTCGGCACGATGCAAACGGCACAACTGCAATCGATTGACGGCGGCTATTTGAATCTGCGATCCGGGGACTACGATTTCAGCGGATTAACTTCGGCCGTGAATACTGCGATTGTGCTTGATCATTCGATCGGCGATTTTACGTCGCTAACTGAACTGGCGGGCGGTTCGATCGACGTTCGTGGCGGCATCCCGATCGACTTCAGTGGTCTGACCAAGATCGATGGCGTGGCCTTGTCGGTCGTCGATGGCGGTTCGCTGGATTTGTCCGGCGTGACGGAGTACGACCTTGCCACGACGGGCAACTATCAAACGCGGAATTGGACGGCGCGGGGCGCGGGATCGTCGATCGACCTAAGCGGCATCACAAAGGTCACCGGTGGAACGTACTTTGGAACGCGTCTAACGATCGAATCGCATTCGGGTGGCCGAATCGATTTGCAGAATGTGACGGAGATGGTCGACGGCATCGGCGGTGACAATCGTTCGCGTTCGATCGATGTCATCGCCCGCGACAAAGACAGCTTTGTTGATTTGCGTTCGTTGACGCGAATCCAGGACAGCCAAACCCCGCCGGGTAACTCCGGCAAGTATTCTGAATTGATCGCCGACCGCGGCGGGCTGATTCGATTGGATGCATTGCAAACAATCGAAGGTGTCAGGATCGCGGTCGATGGTCGCAACGATTGGACGTTTAACAATCTGACGTCGATCGTTCGCGGCGAAATTTCGGCGATCGGTTCGGTTCTTGACTTTCCCGTTTTGTTGACGGCCGACGTCACCCATTTCATTGCCAACGACGCAACCATCAATTTGCCGATGTTAACGTCGTTGACCGGAGGGTCGATGAACCTGTTTGCCGGTGGCTCGATCAGCGTCGCGTCGCTTTCCAACATTGACGGTTCCAGTTTATTTGTTGCCGATGGGATTGAACTGGATTTGCCGCTGGTCACCAGTTACTCGCACGCGACGACTGACAACTACCAAGATCGGCGTTTCATCGCGACCGGGCCGGGCAGCCGAATCGGGTTGCAAAACATGACGACGGTCACCGGCGGAACGGCGTACGCATCAACCATCTCCTTCGAGGCGCACGACGGGGGCCAGGTCGATTTGTCCGGGTTGCAAACGGTCACTGAACCCGATAGCGGCGACAAGCGATATCGGGCGATTCACTTTATCGCCGACGGCCAGGGCAGCGCGGTCGATCTGTCAACGTTGACATCGATGTCGGACCTGGGAGAGTCTCCGATCGCAACGTCGGCAACGAGAACTTATTCGTCGATCGTTGCGACACGCGGCGGCGCTGTCGATGCCGGGGCGTTGGCGTCGATTGTGGGCACACGAATCTATGCGGACGATGTCAGCGACTTCCCCGCGACGGCACTGGTTTCTGCGACCAACGGTTTAATCCAAGCGGTTGGCGACGGACCGATCGCATTTCCGTCTCTGCAAGATGCCGTCGGCACCGCGATTCGGATCGATGGACGGCAAGCCGATTTGCCATCACTGATCAACGTAGCGTTGGGCGAAATATCGATCACCGGCGGTGGTAACGTCGCCGTGCCGCTGCTGAGTAACATCGACGGTGCAACGTTGATTGCCGCCGGTGGTGAAACATTGTCTTTGCCGTCGGTCACATCGATCACCCACGCGACCAACGCCAACAGCCAAGTGATGATTTTGCGTGCCGAAGGTTACGGCAGCGTTCTGGATCTGGCTAACGTCACCTCGCTGACCGGAGGCAATCATTACGACGCCCGCGTTTATATCCAGGCTTTGTCGGGTGGAGTGGTTGATTTATCAAAGGCCATTTCGATTACGGAAACGGACCAGGGAGATCAACGTTATCGCCGATTCGAATTGCTGAGCGAAGGCTTCGGCAGCTACATCGATTTGCGATCGTTACAGGATTTTTCCGATGCGGACGGCGGCAGCCTGTCATCGACAAATCGGTATTCGACGATCGAGTCACGATATGGCGGCTGGATCGAGATGGGGCTTCCCCAAGAGTTGCCGGCCGACTTGGTCGGTGTTCACGTCAACGTCGGTGTCGATGGTACGATCGCCGGAGGAGTGTTGGTTGATTCCCGTTCGGTATTGACCGGCCAGGGCGTCGTCGAGGGTAGCGCCGCCGTTCAAGGTTTGATTGATCCTCTGGGCCGATTAACCATCAACGGTCAATTTTGGTTGCGGGATCTCGGGCGGTTAACCTTCGAGATCGCAGGTTTGGCTCCGATCACCCAGCAT
>JAGQPO010000360.1 GCA_020426665.1 Planctomycetales bacterium | reverse complement strand
AAGTGACTGTGAATAAAATTCGCGTCGAAAAGAAAATCGGACGCCACGTGTTATCGTTTGAGACCGGCCAATTGGCGAAGCAAGCCGCCGGTGCAGTATTGGTACAATACGGCGAGACCGTCGTCTTGGTTGCTGCGGCCAGCAGCGACCCTCGCCCGGGAATCGACTTTTTCCCCTTGATGTGTGATTACCGCGAACGATTTGCGGCAGCCGGCAAGTTCCCCGGCGGGTTCTTGAAACGAGAAGGCCGTCCGTCAACCAAGGAAATCTTGAGCTCGCGGTTGATGGATCGCCCGATCCGTCCACTTTGGCCCCAAGGCTACATGGACGAAGTTCAGGTCCAAGCATTTGTTGTTGCCAGCGATCAAGAGAACGATGGCGATGTGTTGGCGATGAACGGAGCCGGAGCAGCGCTACTGATCAGCCCGTTGCCGTTCTTGGGTCCGATTGCGTCGGTCCGAGTCGGAAAGGTCGACGGCGAATTGATCGCATTTCCGAGCAATTCGGATTTGGAAGAAAGCGAATTGGACATGATCGTCAGCGGCTCGCGTGAGCAGGTGGCGATGATCGAAGGGTTTGCCAATGAGATGCCCGAAGACCAGATGATGGAGGCGATTCAGTTTGCCCACAACGCGATTCGCGACGTGATCGATCTGCAAGACGAGTTGTATCAGAAGGTGAATCCACAAAAGATCCAGTTCGTCGCTCCGGAAGATGACGGTTTGTTGGATCGAATCTCGTCGGCCTACTACGGCGAGTTCAGATCCGCGATGCAAACGTCTGGTAAACAAGATCGGGCGGCGGCGTGCAATGCACTACGCGACCGGGCGATCGCCGAAATGATTCCCGATCCGGACGCCGAGGGCGCGATTTGTACCAAACGCTTCAAGACGGTTTGGCACGATCTGGAAGGCAAGGTTGCACGCGATTTGATCGTTGCCGGAACACGTCCGGACGGCCGCGACAACACCAGCCTTCGTCAAATCCACTGCGAAACGGACGTCTTGCCGCGCGTGCACGGTTCGGCCGTTTTCCAACGTGGTGAAACCCAAGCGTTGATCACGGTCACGCTAGGTACCGCCCGCGACGAGCAACGCGTCGACGGATTGCACGACGAATACAGCAAAAAGTTTATGCTGGATTATAACTTCCCATCGTTTTCGGTCGGTGAATGCCGCCCAATTCGTGGGCCGGGACGTCGCGAAATCGGACACGGATGTCTGGCCGAACGATCCGTCGCGCCAGTCTTGCCGGCCGCAGACGAGTTCCCCTACACCGTCCGTGTGATCAGCGATATCACCGAGTCCAACGGCAGCAGTTCGATGGCGTCGGTCTGTGGTGCGACCCTAGGTTTGATGGCGTCCGGCGTTCCGATCAGCAATCCTGTTGCTGGTATTTCGGTCGGTCTGGTTCGCAATTCGGACGACGAGTTCGTTCTGCTGACGGACATTTTGGGCAGCGAAGATCACTTCGGTGACATGGACTTCAAGATCGCCGGAACGCAAAACGGAATCACCGGCATCCAGTTGGATTTGAAGATCACCGGGATCAGCGAAGAAATCATTCGTGCGACGTTGAAGCAATCGCGGGAAGCGCGGATCGAAATCCTTCGCAAGATGTTGACCACGATTCCACGTCCGCGTCGCGAAACGGCTCCGACCGCACCGCGGTTGTTGCGCACTCGCATCTCCCCAGACAAGATCGGTGCGTTGATCGGTCCTGGCGGAAAGAACATCCGCGGTATCCAGGAAGCAACCGGTTGCGTGATCGAAGTCGATGACGACGGTACCGTTTTGGTTGCCGGCAACGACAAGGAGTCAGCCGCCGAAGCGATGAAGCAAGTCGAAGCTTGCACGGCAACGGTTCAGATCGGCAAGATCTATGACGGCATCGTCAGCAGCATCAAGGACTTTGGTGCGTTCGTCGAAATTCTGCCCGGTCGCGACGGATTGTGTCACATCAGCGAATTGAGCAGCGGATACATCAGCAGCATCGACAAGGTCGTTGGTGTGGGCGATGCGATGAAGGTATTGGTGATCGATGTTGACGAGCACGACCGCGTCAAGTTAAGTCGCCGCCAAGCACTCGAAGAATTGGGTGAAGAAGACGAGATCGCTGCATTGGTCGCCGAGCAAGGTGATGAGCGTGGCGGTGATCGAGATCGTGGCGACGGAGACGACGGGGATCGCCCGCGCCGTCGAGGCGGAAGCGGACGTCGTCGCGGTGGCAGCGGCGGCGGAGGTCGTGGACGTCGCGACTGATTCGTTTTAAGAATCGCCGCGAAAATCGCGTGCCATTAACAAACTGATGCGTGGCCGGTACCTGTGGGGTATCGGCCACGTTTTTTTTCGACGTTGCGTTTTTGCGTCAACCCTCTGCGAAAGACGCGATAAGCCGGTGGTGGCTGGTATTTCGCCGCACCTCAACTTTCGCGTGGGAAGCGTAGCGGAAGTCGCCAAGACTTTCGAGAACTGCCGGACGAATCGAAACTCTTGACGAGTTCCGCTACACGAAAATCAAGCTGCAACGAAGCACTGGTCCCTCGCTGACGCGTTCGGGCCTGGGGAGGCAGTTTCGGCCCGCCGACGCAGCTGTTCGATTGACTGTTTACTGTGCCAGCAATTCGGCGGTCTTTTTCATGGTCGCTTCGTTGTCCATCAGGAAGCTGTGAAGTACCGGCACCGTGTTGAAGCTGCTTGCGCCGTCCAACTTGGCTTCTTCCAGGCTGACAACAAAATCGCCTTCGCCGTCGACCAGTGGGTTTGCGACAGGCGTTGTGACATCGCCGGCGATGATATGAAACGGAAACGGAGGAACTGCCAATTTCGGTTCAAGCTGTTTCCATTGGGCACCCAGTTCCAGGCCTCCTTTTCCGGCCACCCAGCCGAACACCTTCGTCGGCGCCAAACGCTCGGCAATCATCGCGCCTTGGTTGGGCGGGCCAAGCATGACCATCGATTTACACCGAGGCAGTATCTGTTTCGGGTCGCCGTCGGATTGCAGGTCGCCGATCGCATGGCGGACGACGATATTTCCCATGCTGTGGCCGACAAAGCTGAACGTGTCATTGGCGGGCAAATCTTCCAGCAATTCGCGTAGCGCCGCGGCATGATCGCCGATCGAGGCACGTGTGCTGGCGTAGGAGAAGCGAATCGAGTCGGGCATTCCGTTCTTGGCCAGATGGTTGTCCAGTGACTTCATACTGTCGCAAGTCCGCATCAAACCATGTAACATTACAACGTGATGTGTCGGGGGGGGATCGTCGGCTTTTGGGCAGCGCTGGTCCAGACTGTCGACGCACTGTTGTTTTGTTCCCCAAGCGCGGCGGTAGTTGTCGGCATCGATCAAACGCCAGTGTCCGGTTAGCGAGTTTTGTTGGACCCGGTAGCCCTGGCGCCACAGATGGTCCGTCCAAATCTGGGTGAAGTTGGCGGTCTTCAGCGGCAAATTAAAATTCGGTGCGTCGGCCACGGCCTGGTCTTTTTCGGTGTTTTGGGGCGTCGGTCCAGCGGATTGAACATTATTGTGATGGAAATCAACGCCTAACAAAGTGGTCAGCAGGGCGGCTGTTAGCAAAATTCGCATGGTTTCGCGTCCGACTTGGGGGAAAGGATCAGGCGAGAGATTCTGTCACAACGATGCTCGCCGCCACGTCGTTTCCAATGCAATCATTCCTGGGTGTTCAGGGAGAGAGCCCGTCGGCCGACCAGGCTTTCGGTAAAAAGTGGAAAGTCTATTGGTACAGCGAACCCACGGGTGTCATCAAGTTGGATTTCCTGCCGTCTTTCCATTGAAACGTCGTATGACGCCTGAACCTGATTTACAACCGTTTCTGCAACCATCGGAGATGATCGATTTTCAACACCCCGAAGTGGTGCGTGTCGCTTCACGGTTTGCGACCGGGGACGATTGCGAAACGGCGCGTCGATGTTTTGACTTCGTTCGCGACGAAATCAGGCATAGTTCCGATTTTCAGACCAATCCGGTGACGTGCCGCGCTTCAGACGTGCTTCGATATGGCACCGGTTACTGTTACGCCAAAAGCCACTTATTGTGTGCGCTGCTTCGTTGCAATCGGATTCCGGCCGGGCTTTGTTATCAGCGTCTGGTGATCGACGCCGACGCCCCGACGTGTTGCTTGCACGGATTGAACGCCGTCTATCTGAACGATTTCGGTTGGTACCGCGTGGACGCGCGGGGCAACCGGCAAGGGATTGATTCGCAGTTCGATCCGCCACGAGAGAGATTGGCGTTTACGAATGATGACGAGGGCGAGTTCCTGTTTTCCAAGATTTATGATTTGCCACTGCCCGAGGTGGTAAATTGTT
>JAGQPO010000359.1 GCA_020426665.1 Planctomycetales bacterium | reverse complement strand
GACGAACTGTTCGGCGGAGCCGGCCCCGATACGCTGGTCGGCTTTGCGGGAAATGACCTCCTGGTCGGTGGACTCCATGCAGACCTGATCTACGCCGGTAACGACCGGAACGGAGGCGGTACCGCCAATGAAACGAACACCATTTTTGGCGACAATCAGTTCTCCAATGCGTCGGCCGACCTTTCGGAAAATCATGCGGATCGAATCTTTGGAAACGTCGGCGGCGACGTGATCGATTCCCAATTGGGCGACGACCATGTCGAAGCACTCGGTGGCGACAACACGATCGCCCTGGGCGAAGGCAACAACACGGCGATCGTACTCGACGGCAGCAACATCATCTCGGCCGGATCCGGCAACGACTTGATCTCTACCGGAGACGGGAACAATGACATCACGGTCGTGGGCGGTGATAATCTGATTCACACGGGACTGGGAATGGACACCATCGTCACCGGAATCGGAAACGACATCATCGACGCCGGCGGTGGCGACAACTCGATCGATGCGGGTGATGGCGACAATACGATCACCGGTGGGGCGGGAAACGACACCATCACATCAGGTTCCGGTCGCGATGCGATCGACGCAGGAGACGGCGATAACCTGATCCACGCCGGTGACGGTGATAACCACGTCCGTTCGGGAACCGGGCAAGACGTAATCACGACCGGAAGTGGGGCCGATGAAATCACTGCGGGCGACGGAATGAATCTGGTCATATCCGGTGCAGGAAACGACGTGATTTTGACCGGACCAGCAACCGATCGCGTGTTTGCGGATGATGGCAACGACACGGTTTATTCATTTGGTGGCAACGACATCGTCGACGCCGGCGCGGGGATCGACACGGTGTTTGGTGGTTCCGGTGACGATCTGATCATCGGCGGTTTTGGCAGCGATTCTTTGTTCGGCGAAGCGGGACGGGACGTCGTCTTTGGCGGCTTCAGTTCGGATGCGATCGCGTCTTGGAATTCGGGTCACGCCGAAAGCTTTACCTGGTGGTCCCAGACATTCGATCATTCCAACGTTTCGAATTTCCAGATTCCGTTCGGGTTCACCGCAGCGGAGGCATTTGCGGCGACTCAGCAGGGACGATCGTTGTATCAGGCCCCCAGCATCACTCCGGTCGCCCTGGCGTTGTTTTCCGTGGCGGGCCAAAATCCCGTTGCTGGACTGCCGGGCGACGGTCGAGACTTGATCGATGGCGGCAGCGACGGAGATTGGTTGTTTGGCGGCGGTGATCGTGACACGATCGAAGGTGGCGACGGCACCGATTTCATCGACGGCGGCGGGGACAACGATTCGCTGCGAGGTGGCAATGATGATGACATCGTCCGCGGCGGACTGGGTGACGATGTCGTCCGCGGCGGCTTCGGCATCGACCAACTGTATGGAGACGAAGGACGGGATTTGCTCTTCGGGGACGCCGGGGCGCCGGACGGATCGCTTGCCGGACAGCGATTATGGGGCGGCGATGACGTCGACACGTTGTATGCCTTTGCGCCCACGTCCGACTCGGCGATTGAATCGTTACTGGTAGGAGATGATCTTCGCGGCGGAGCGGGCGGTGATTTGCTGTACGGAAACTTGCGTCGCGACATCCTCGTTGGCGACTCGATGGACTCACTCGTTTCGGGCAACGACTTTCTTCATGGCGACTATCTGGCCGGACCGCTGTATCTGCGCAATCAGGCGGCCGGCACGACGGGAGGAAGCGATCATCTGTTTGGAAACCGCGGACAAGATCAACTGTTTGGTGGTGGAGGAGCGGACTTTCAATGGGGCGGTCCCGATTCGGACTGGATCGAAGGCATGGACGGGCTCGATCAATCCTTCGGTGGCGGCGGTGTCGACATCATGGTGCTGGACGTCAACAGCAACTACCAGGAGCTCGGCGATCGATTCGACGGACACTTCGGGAATCGACAACCGTTCGACTCGCCCGATGACGGGGCGGCTGACATTCTGCTGATTCAAGGCGATCAAACCTTTCCAAGTGGAATCGATCCGCGGGTTGATGATACCATTTCGATCAGCGAATCCACCGGTATCGATCGATTCGGTGAAGAGAAAGAGATGCTGTTGGTCGAGTACACCTCGCTTGATGGACAGCTACCGCTTCGTCAGATTTTGGTCGATTGGCGTAGCAATGACTTTCGACGAACCCCGGTCGTCGAGCAGATTCAGGTCGCCGGTTTAATGGGCGATGACAAGATCACGGTGAATCTGGAACAGGAAACACTCGACGCGATCAGCGCGAACACGGCCGGGATCACGTGGACGACAGTGCTAAGCGGCGGCCCGGGCGACGATACGATTCGCGGGACACTCGGCCGCGATCGAATCGACGGCGGTTCGGGAAGTGACACCTTGTTCGGCTTGGCGGGCGATGATCGTCTATGGGGCGACTTCTTCAACGGCGATCCGATTTCCGACGAGGACACGCTTTACGCGGGGCCCGGTAACGATGACTTGATCGGCGGTGTCGGCCGTAATTACCTCTATGCCTGGTCGGGCAATCCGCACGAAGGTGTGTCCGTCGAAGACTTGCTGGAAAATGGACCACCGGTCGACTTCGGGATCTTTGTCAATGGAACGTTGGAAGACACCGGGTTGAACCGCGTGCTCGGAACCAACAACCCACGACCGGGGAGCGGCGACGTGCTGTTCGGCGGCACCGGGCTCGATTTGCTGTACGGAAATGGCGGCGGCAACGACGTGTTAGTGACGCGCAAAGGGAACCGCTTTGACGACGGCCAGGCGCCGTTGGAGCAAGATGAGCAGAACCAGTGGAAGGAGTATGCCAAAACGAATGATCGCGCTTGGTACGTCGGTACGTCCGATGGCGATGATACGGTCAACATCGACTTTGTCACCAACCCTTACAATCCGCTCTTCGGCAGACACCTGATCACGGTCTCGGGCGCGGGCTCCTTTGATCCGCGGTTCAACGGGTTTGATTCGTTCACCGCATTTGGAACGGACGACGAAGCAGTTCACGAAGCGGAAGACAACTTCGTCGATGTCGCGGGTGTGTTGCTGGACTCGGCCATCAATCAGCCACGGTCAGCACGAAGCGCCTTCGAACAGTTTTCCTCGCTGCCCGATGGCGGCAGCACGGTTGACATCCTGGAACAAGTCTTCGGCCCCGAAAAAGATTTCCTGGCAATCATCCTTGATACTCTCGGCGGCGACGATCAGGTGACCGTCGGCGAGACCGTGCAAAAGAGTGTGTGGATCGACGCCGGCCCTGGTGACGATACCGTCCGGATTGAGCCACAGTTTTCGATCTTGCCTGATCAAACCGATCCGTTCGGCAGTCGCAATGACGAACAAGCCTTCGCCTACAACCTCGGCACGATCGCGGCGGCAACCAACGTTTCCGGACTGACCATTGACAGCGCCCGCAGCGACGAGCCGGACGTCGACTGGTACACGTTTCGAATTGACACCGCGATCACAGCAGGCGATCAGCTGCGGTTTCGTCCCGTCGGTCAGATCCACGCGGCGACGTTGGACGCAATTTTGTTTGACGGCGTGACCAGCCATACGCCGGTGGACGGATCGTTTGAACTTAGCTCGGTGAATACGGCCAGACAATTATCGTTGCAAATCTTTTCGCCGACGTTTGTTCCCACCGAATACGAATTGACGTTTGACTTGACGGCTTCGGGGGATGTTTCAGAACCGAACCAGACCGGCGCTAGCGCGTATCAAATCGCGGACTTCGAAAGTTTGCGTGTTCTCTCAGGACTCCGGCTGTCTACAGCAAGCGACGAAGATTGGTTCGAAGTCACGCTCGTGCAAGGATTAGACACCGGAAGTACGTTGGAGTTGGTCAATGAGAATGCGGCCGCCCAAACCATCGAGATTTATGGCATGACCGGTGGGCCGATTGAGTCGGCTTCGGTGTCGGGGAACCGGGCGGAGTTGACGTTGTCCAATCCACTGGAGGCGGGTTCATATCGCATCCGCGTTTTTGGTGACGCCGGGCTTTATCAGATTCAGTCAACGTTGCTCCCATTGGTGCCGGATACCAATAAGAATGAGGCCGGCGCCATCGTGCTGCCAAGCATCGCGTCGCTGACTCCGATCCAGCAATCACTTTCGGTCGGTGACGTCGGCGATGACCTTCCCGAGCGTTGGTACTCGTTCATTCTCGGCGAGAAGGCTCCAAACAGTTTGGGGCTCGGCTTGCGGTCGACCACCGCCGCGAATTCCGGAGAACTGAATGCGGATAATATCCTTTCGATCTCGCTATACGACGGCGAGGGAAATCTGCTGTCGCAACGTCTGACCAGCGGCGGTGAAGGTTTGGCGTTGTTGGATCTGGCGGGCCTTTCGGTCGGTCAGTACCACTTGAAAGTCACACCGCACGACGAGTCGGGTGATCCACAAACCGAATTAAATGCACAGGCATGGTTCGAACTGTTTTCAACTACGGTCACGGTCAAACCCGACCGGTTGGATTTGTCGAGTTTTGACAGTGTTTCGCTCGGTGTGATCCAGGAAGCAACCACGCGTCGCGATGTGATTTTGGGCGGCAGCGGCAACGACCGGTTGGCCGGTGGCAGCGGCGAAGATTGGGTGATCGGCGGGACCGGCAATGATGTGCTGACCGGCGGTTTGGATTCCCAGCGGATCGATTTGCTGTTCGGGGGAAGCGGCAACGACATCTTCCAGGTGATGCCGGACGCACTGCCGATCAATCCCGTGACCGGTGTGGGATTCGATCCGGGCACGGGTGATTTGTTCGTCGGCAACGAAGGCGATGATCAAATTCTATTCCTCGGCGGGGACAGAGCCAACGAGAACGACCCCAGTGCAACGCCGCAGAACATTCGCGACTTTGTTGCAATCGGATACGACCGCTTCTTGCATCGGCATCGGTTGACGGCCCTGGTTTGGGATCAGGCGAACGAGCAATTCTTGACCGAAGACGGCGCGTTCGTGCAAACCTATGCATTCTTTCAGGCACTGGACATCGAGAAGACGGTCATTGATACGCGTGGCGGTATTGATATTGTGCACGCCGACCCGGGATACCTGCTCGGCGATCAAAGTTGGGGAATCTCGCTGGGCGACATCGAAGCGCGCGCCACGGCGTTTGCACGGCTGGAGATTCGCGGCGGAGACGGGGAGGACGTGATCCTCGGTGGTGCCAGCGCCGAGACGATTTACGGTGGTTCGCAAATTGACTACATCGCCGGCGGCGAAGGCGATGACCGCATTCTTGGCGGCGATGGCGACGATTTCCTGTTTGGAAACTCGCTGGACTACTCCAAGGTCCCTGCTGCCGCGATCGCGCGCGTGCTCGCCGGAACACCTGACGAAAGACCGGTCAACCCGCCGGTCCCGTTGGCGGGAGCCGTCGCTCATTCATTCCTGGACGATCTTGCGTCTCCGTTGGGCGATCAGGGAAACGGCGTATTGGCCGGCGCGCCATTGCCACTGACCGGAAGCGATTCGATTGACCTGGCCAATGCGTTTGCCTTTGAAGGAACGGCAAGTGGTGCGAGCCTCTCAACCTTCGCTGCCATCGGAGATGTCAACGCCGATGGCGAAATCGACTACATGATCGGCGGTTCGGATGATAGCGACCGCTATATCCTGTTCGGACCGATCGATCCGAGCAGCCTGTACCGCGTCGATACCGGCGACTTCGACACCAATACCAGCGTCGACGATCTTCGTATCCGCGGGACCGACTGGTCATTCGAAGTCACGATGAACAACGACACCGAGCTTGAGGATGCGACGCGAACCTATCGCGTGGAAGGTCAAGCGAGCGTGGTCGCGTCCTCTCAATCTGATTTGGGGAGGTTGTTGCCGGAGTCGGCTGATCTGGTGGATGAAGACCCCTTGGATGAAGTCACCGGTGTGGATGACCTGCTGTTCCTGTCGCGTTCGACGACTTCGCCGCTGTTTCGCGTACTGATTGTTGCCGGTCAGTCCGGACTGCAACGAGTCCCCGAATCAGGTCCGACAACAACCAGTCTGACGGTTCCCGAAACGATTGCTTCCGACCTTTCTGGTATTTCGGTAGAGACAGGCGACTTTACAGGTGACGGAGCCATTGACGTGCTGGTGCTTGGCAACGCCAATCCCGGATCGACCGAACCGATCGGATACCTTTTCTCGGGTTCCGACATCGTTATGGGCAGCGATCTCGATTCGGCAAACGCCGCCGCCACGTTCACCGTCGACGCGACGGATCGCGCCGCGCGACTCGCCGCGCAGCTCCCAAGTTCAGGCAATGACCCGGCGAATTACTCGGCCGCCGTCAGCCCGTCCCTCACCTCCGCCCGCGCAGTGGGCGATGTCAACGGCGACGGGATTACCGATCTGCTGGTTTCAGATTCGCGATTTATTGACGTTGAACTTTCCGGAGTGAATCCGACCGCCAAGGAATTGCGTAACTTCGGGCGCGTTTACCTGCTGTTGGGCGGTAGCGATTTTGCGGCAAACCGATCGCTCGACGCCGCGGCCAACTACATCTGGGAAGGTGACGAACTCGGGGCGGGGCTGTTCGAAGTCGGCGACCTTAACTTTGACGGATACTCAGAATTCGCTTTCGCACGAGGAATTGAAGTGCGCGGCAATGGGGCGCGGACGGATGGTGCATTTTTTGTCTTGGGAGGCGCCAAGGAATATGTGGCGCCGCGCGGGGTCGCGGATGCCGAGGTGATCACCAACATCGGGCGTGGAAGCAGCGATGGAACCAACACCAGCCTCGTTGAATTCCAGCGTGATCTCACACCGCTGCAGGCCGGCCACGGGATACCGTCGGTACAAGTCGGTGACTTTGATGGCGACCTGTCGCTTGACGTTGCATGGGGAACACCGGCCGCATTTCGGACCGACATGGCGCTTCCCGACAGCTTGTCTGAGTCACCCGGCACGACGCAGACGGCCCCAAACGCGAACCGCGTCCATTTCTTCTATGACATTGCCTGGCCAAGTGTCGCCGAAGCGCAATCCGCACCCTTGTTGATCAGTCTCGCTGACGCCGATGCGGGAATCGGAGGGCCTGCGGAGCTTCCCGGCGGGTTGGTGTTCGGCCAACTTCCATCATCGCCACAAACGGATATCAACCGGGACGGCATCGATGACGTTCTGGCCGGTGCGCCCAACGATTTCGTGGATACCGCCAAACCCACCCCCGGTGCCGGTCGGGTCTATGTGATCTACGGTCAACCGCGGCCGATCGAGCTTCCCGCAACCGGTCTCGAGTTTCTGACCAACCGGACGATTCCGGGCAGCGGCGAATACGTCGTCGAACCGGCAACGGGCCAGGAATTCCGGAACGTTGACGATCTGGCCACGACAGGCGTCATCGATCTGAGCGTTCCAGAATCCGTTAATCGATTTAACTTCGCGGCCATCGACTTCATCGAAGACACGACGGGACTTCGTGCAACACCTGCTGCTGGAACCGACGCGATGGCGCTGCTGAGTGATCCGCTGGACGATGCTCCGTTCTTGCAAATCCGTTCGACGGTACGATCGATCGGCGGTTTGGGACGACCAACGAATGGATACATCGTCTACGACTTCGAAAGCGAAACCGACTTCAAGTTTGCCGGCTACCAGTTCAGCGAAGCCACCCAGGAAGGCTCGTGGGAAATCGGCCGGATGACCTCGGCCGGTTGGCAAGTCGAAGCATCAGCCGTCTTGGCCGAAAATCCCGTTGCCAATTCGATTTCGATTCAGCTGACCATCGATGGCACCGAAGTTCGCCTTTCAGCCGGACAACAATCGTTGTCTGTGCAGTACGACCAGGACTTGACCGATGGCGGAATGGGTCTGCTGGCACGCGACGCTGTCACCGAGTTTCAAGACTTCGCAGCCTTTGAAACGGCAAAGTGGTACCGATTCTCAACACTGGGTGACGGGCAAATTGGGGATCTGCTTCGCGTGCGGATGAAGTCGGGTGATGTAGAGTTCACGTCGTTCCCGGTGCGCGGCCAAACGGTGACTGCACGATTGCAAGAGGGCAATGTTCCGATGTTGGCCGCAACGATATCCAAGAGTACCGGTGCAGCGGTCGGCGGAGGAAACCTGTTTGTCGGCGGG
>JAGQPO010000358.1 GCA_020426665.1 Planctomycetales bacterium | reverse complement strand
GAGTTCATGCCGCCGCTGGATGAAGGTTCGTACTTGTATATGCCGACCACGATGCCGCACGCTTCCATTGGTGAAGCGATGGATGTGCTGCAACTACAAAACAAATTCCTGGTCTCGATTCCCGAAGTCGAATCAGTGGTCGGCAAGATCGGCAGGGCGGAAAGTCCGCTTGATCCCGCGCCGATTTCGATGATTGAGACCTATATCACATACAAATCGGAGTACAAAACTGACAAAGACGGGCATCGTCTGAAGTTCCAATTCGACGAAAAGTCAGGCGGGTTCGTTCGTGATAAGTTCGGTGAACTGGTGGAGGATGAGAATGGTCGACCATTTCGTCAGTGGCGCGACGAGATCAAGACGCCGAACGACATCTGGGAAAAAATCACCGAAGCCGCTGATATACCTGGCACAACATCCGCTCCAAAGCTGCAGCCGATCGCTGCCCGAATCGTGATGTTGCAAAGCGGGATGCGTGCACCGATGGGGATGAAAGTCAAAGGCCCCGATCTGGAAACGATCGAAAAGGTTGCGCTCCAGATCGAGGGTTTGTTGAAGCAGGTTCCGACCGTTCAAGCATCCGCTGTGATCGCGGACCGCATCGTCGGCAAGCCGTATCTGGAAATCGACATCGACCGAGACGCCATTAAACGATATGGACTGCACATTCGCAGCGTGCAAGACGTGATCGAAGTCGCAATCGGAGGCCGCCGAATTACGACGACTGTCGAGGGCCGGGAGCGTTATCCGGTGAGGGTCCGCTACGCTCGTGAACTTCGCGACGAGGCGGAATCCCTAGGACGCATCCTGGTCCCCACGCCAATGGGGTCACAGATTCCACTTGAGCAACTTGCGGAAATTCGTTACGTGCGAGGTCCACAGGTCATCAAGAGTGAAGACACATTCCTGCTTGGCTACGTACTGTTCGACATGAAGTCGGGCAATGCAGAGGTCGATGTCGTCGAGGATGCGCAGGCCTTTTTGCAAGAGAAGATCGACAGCGGTGAGCTGATTCTACCGGCGGGAGTCAGCTACACGTTTGCGGGCAACTACGAGAACCAGTTGCGTTCCCAAAAAACGCTGATGGTTGTGCTGCCGCTTGCGTTGGGGATCATCTTCTTGATTCTCTACATGCAGTTCAAATCGGTCATTACGACTTCGCTCGTTTTCAGCGGTATCATGATTGCGTGGTCGGGCGGCTTTATCATGCTATGGCTCTATGGGACTGAGTGGTTCTTAAACTTTGACCTGTTCGGGACCGACATGCGGACTCTGTTCCAGGTCCACACGATCAACCTCAGTGTCGCCGTTTGGGTTGGCTTCCTGGCACTATTCGGAATTGCCAGCGATGATGGAGTTGTGATCGCATCCTACCTCGACGAGAGCTTTCGCAAAGACCGAATCACCAACATCGAACATGCACGCGAAGCAACGGTCACCGCCGGCGTGCGTCGTGTTCGTCCGTGCTTGATGACCACGGCAACCACACTGCTGGCACTCATCCCCGTGCTTACCTCCACCGGCCGAGGCAGTGACATCATGGTGCCGATGGCCATTCCCAGCTTCGGCGGCATGACGATCGAGATCATGACGATGCTAGTTGTGCCTGTGCTGTATTGCAGTGCGATGGAGTGGAAATTGCGACTGGGAATCAAAGACGAGCGGTTCGCAAAGGACGCTTAGATACGCTTCATGCAAATGGCAGCCGTAGTCGAACTTGCCTTGCCGTAAACGTTTTCCCAACCTATACTAATGTCTTAGAGTCCTATCAACCTACAGGATTGCCATCCTCTTGATGTTCCGTCTTCTGTTCATCTCGTTCATCACACTACGTGTGGTTGCGTGTCCCGTATTTTGTGCGGCGGGCGGGGATGTTGCGTCGACAGCAGGAGTTGAGAAGGTTGGTAGCTGTCACTGTGGACACGAACAATCCACTCCATGCGATGACCGTCAGTTGCCGCCGGGAAATGCCCCGTGTGACAACCCTTGCCCCTGCGACACCGGATGCGTTTGTCTCGTAACGCCAGAGTCAAATTCCCGCACCGTGTCAGCGGACTTCCAGCTGTTGTCGGATTGGACGCCGCTGTGTCTGGAAACGCTGGACCTGTCCAAATTGCTTGCAAAACGTTGCGAAGAACGACATCCGCAACGGTTTGATCTGCAAAGCGGGCGAGACGTGCGTCTCGTTTACGCCTCTCTATTGCTGTAGGCCACTGCTGGCCCACGTTGGTTGACCCTCGAAATCG
>JAGQPO010000357.1 GCA_020426665.1 Planctomycetales bacterium | reverse complement strand
GACCGATCCGAAATACGCCGATCCGTTTGTGGGGCGGTGAGAATCAGGTTCCAAGTTCCAAGTTCCAAGTTCCAAGTTCCAAGTTCCAAGTTCCAAGTTCCAAGTTCCAGGTTCCAGGTTCCAGGTTCCAGGTTCAGGGTTGTGATGAGAGGGGGTGGGCGCGATGGACAGAGGCTGGACAGAGGCTGGACAGGGGCTGGACAGGGGCTGGATGGTGGCTTGATTGGGGGCGTTTGTCGCCTGAATTGACGTTAGGCCGTTGCAGTGGCGTGGATCTCGCGAGTTGTGTTGTCCCCATTACGCCAGAGGATCCGGGCGTTTATCCTGAAGTTTATGCAGGAATTCTGGCCAATCATCGCTTCCGTCTTGGGCGTCTTTCTAGTGATTGGCGTGGGGGCGTTGTGTCGAAGCGTGGGCTGGCTGACCGCCGAAGCGGATCGCACGCTGGCGAATCTGACCGCAAATATCATGTTGCCGGCCTACTTTGTGCACCAGTTTTCCCGCAGTACCGAGATCGGAGCCATCTCAACTGCCTGGCAGCCTCCGCTGTTGGGTTTCGCAACGACCGCGATCGGTCTGGGAATCGCGCTACTATTCGCCAAGACGATCGGTCGCTGGTTTGGACTTGTCAGTGATTCGTCACAGCGTGCGTTCGCATTGGTCGCCGGCATTTGCAATTACGGTTACATCCCGTTGCCGCTGGCGGAGCAGTTTTACAAATCGGCCATGATCGATTTGATTCTGCACAACGTCGGCGTGTCGATTGCGTTGTGGAGCATCGGGATTGCGATCATCAGTGGATCGGGAAGTGACGGTTGGAAGAAAGCAGTATTCAGCCCGCCTCTTTGGGCCGTCGCGTTTTCAATCTTTCTCAGTACGATGGGTTGGGCGCAATCGATCCCCGGCCCTCTTGCGACGGCGATCGGAACGCTAGGCTCGTGTGCGATCCCCATGGGGTTGTTGCTCAGCGGCGCAATCATCGTTGATTTCATTCGCGACAAGTCGTGGTTGGCCGATGTGCGTGTGATCATTGCGGGGATCGCGATTCGCCAATTGATACTGCCGGTATTGTTGCTTACCGTTGGCGGCTGGATCGTACGAAGTCCGGACTTGCGCACCGTGGTGATGCTGCAAGCCGCGATGCCTTCGGCGGTCTTTCCGATCGTCCTGACCAAGCTGTATGGACGTGATACCGAAACGGCGCTTCGCGTGGTTTTGTGGACGTCGATTGCGGGCGTTATCCTGATCCCGGCCTGGCTGGCTGCAGGGGCTTGGTGGTTGGGCTAGTTTCACAAAACCCAAAAATGTAATCTGGACGAAGCACTATCACGCTCGGCTCATCGGCTGCCTCCCCGAGCTTCACGACAAAGTCAGTTGGTCGTACTCCACAGCGGGGTCTGCGTGGCCGCGGCCATTTTCTCGTGGACCAACTTTGTTGCCCGATTCCAGTCCTCGTCACCGGCAAATTCTTCGCGCGAGATGGGGCAACAGACTGCATCATACTCCGAGGGATAAAACGCAATCACACGGTCCGTGATTTCATAGCGTCGAAAAAAACTCCAGGCCATTCTTGCTTGTCCAATCGCCGTCAACGCACAGTAGCCATAGTCGTCAAGCCAGCCGATTGAATAAAGTACAACCACGCGTCCAGCATCTTTTGCCCTCCGCCGCGTTCTCCAGAGGCGAAAATAAATCATCGCAACAACGAACACGAACCAGATTGCCAGGATGATTGATGCCGCGGTGCCCACTTGAAAACTGATGTTCATACTGACCAACAGACAGCCCAGGAAAACGGCGATCGTGATCCACATTCGGCGTGTTATTCGCTTCGCTTCGGCAGCAAACAGCGTCCCTTCGGCCGAGTCTTGGTGAGTTTTTCCGTCGAAGCGAACGGCGTCGCCTTGCGGAGAGAATCGAAACGGATGATCTGGAACGGCACGTCTGCGTTCATCATCCAGTTGGGGCATCATGGGTGGCCGAATGCGCTGCAGATCTGCGAAAACCGATCGTGCCAATGCGGGGTCGTCAAACCCGTCCATCGGAACCACGTGCCAATACATTTGGTCGGTTGAAAAGCTGAGCACCCCGATTTCATGAGTTGACGCGACGGAAACCAGCTTCGAAAGTGGGACCACTGCGCTGTATCCGTCTGCCTGGATACAAAGCT
Organism: Planctomycetales bacterium; assembly: GCA_020426665.1. GTDB lineage: Bacteria > Planctomycetota > Planctomycetia > Pirellulales > Pirellulaceae > Stieleria. The sequence goes on along the minus strand of JAGQPO010000357.1, from coordinate 3,858 downwards.
CGTCGCGATCAAGCCAGCCTTTAATGTCGCCCGTTACAAGTTGAAAACCTGGCAAGCGAACCGTCAGTGACCGCAATTGCATTCGATAAAAAAGCCCGACGCCCAACACATAGAAAAACGTCGATGCGATGGTGCGGATGACAAAGGCAGTGTCTTTTTGCGGACTCGCCAAGACCGGAACGATCGTGATGGCGCAGTAGATAACGGCGAAAGCGGCAATCAGTTTAAAAATGCGTCGATAGTCTTTGCGGATTCCCGCTTTAACGACCGCATCGCGATGATGCTGGCGCGTCAGATGGCCGCTGAATTCAAGCCGACGCGGGACAAGGTCCGCGGGCTCGGGACCAAGTCCCAACGGCATCGAATCGGCAAGCGGCGCGGCGTACGGATTGGCTGAATTGGCCACGGATCAGATATCCGTCGATCAGACTTCGGCCTTTAGAACCAATTCCAGCAGTTCATAGTCGATGACCAACGGGTCATCACTTTCGGGATTCAGATAAAGTCCGTGTTCGGGCGGCATGTATTGCAAGAGTGCGTCGCCATCCATGACATAGCCTTCGATGTCGTCGCCTTCTTCGTAGATGTCTTCCATCGAGTGGACGAACTCACCGGCGGCCTGTTCGTTGGTGAACGCGACCACCAAGTCCATGCCATCAATGTCGGTGCTGAATACACTCGCACCCTCTTCGTCGTCATCATCTTCATCGGGAATCGTCAGCAGAACGAACTCTGCCGAATCGAGCAGTTGGCGCACCAGCACGGCGTCCCGCTGCTCAATCGCGCCGGCCAATTTGGATTCCAGGGATTCGGGCGAGTCGGACATCGTTTGGCTCATCAGGTTTTTGGGTACGAATGGTGGCGAACGGAATCACAGGTTATCGCACCCGGTCACCAAAAAGCAAACGGGGTCAATCTCCCATGAACATTTCCCCTAGACCACCCAATAGGGAGCCTTCGCCTTTTCGTGTGTTGCCTGCCGAAGGAATCGCGCTGGCCAGCCGGCCGGCAAACCGCGAAAACGGCAGCGATTGCAGCCAAACGGGACCCGGCCCACGGACCGTGGCCAGGAAAAGCCCTTCGCCGCCGAAGAAGGCATTTTTCAGGCCGCCGACGAATTGGATGTCGTAATTCACGGTCGGTCCCATCGCCATCAAGCACCCCGTATCCAGCCGCAAGGTTTCGCCGACTTCCAACTCGCGGTACATCATCGTGCCGCCGGCGTGGATCACGGCGATTCCATCGCCTCGCAGCCGTTGCATGATGAACCCTTCGCCGCCAAAAAGACCGGCTCCGATTTTCTTTTGAAAGGCGATGTCGATGGTGATGCCTCGCGCCCCGCAAAGGAAGGCGTCTTTTTGGCAAATGATTTCGCCTCCCAATTGGTCCAGGTGCAGCGGAACCATGCGGCCGGGGTGTGGTGCGCCGAAGGCCACCTTAGCTTGTGACCGGCCGTTGTTGGTAAAGGTCGTCATGAACAACGCTTCACCGGTCAATGCTCGCTTGCCGGCCGACAAGACTTTTCCAAACAGGCTGCTGTCCTGTTTCGATGGATCGCCGAACACGGTTGCCATCTGGACGCCTTCGGTCATGTACATCAACGCACCGGCTTCGGCGATCGTCTGTTCACCGGGGTCAAGTGTGATTTCAACATACTGGCTCTCGTGACCAAAGATTTCGTAGTCGATTTCGTCGCTGGTTCGATTCACACCGTCGTTGGATTGACCGCCGCGCATCGTCACCGGCGCGTTACTCATTTCTACTTCGCCGGCTGAAAAGCGATCATCGCCGTCGATCGTCGAATTGGCTCCCGAGACGGCGACGTGCGATGCCGCGAGACCCGTAACAGGAGATGGGATGTGGAACGTTTGGCTGCAAGCTTTGCAATTGACTGCTCGGCCGGCCATTTCTTCGCCGGCCTGATAGTGTTTTCCACACATCGGGCAATTAAATTCCATCGCACAGGCTCCTGAAAAAGAACAAAAGTAATGGTCGGGAGTTAATGATACCGCCGCCGGTTGATATCGAGACTGGTTGATACAGGGGCTCGTCCGTGGCAGCAACCAGGCGCAGGCGGGTGCCAGCAAGGGCAGACAGTTGCCACCCTTCGTTTGTTCCTTTCCCCCGAACGATCGATCGGAGCTCCCTTTGGGCAAATAAGCTGCCGGTACTAATGAGGTCGAAAAGGCCGAAACAACGACTGCCCAGACTGTGAGACCATCGGAATCGCTGTTTGACCTCAGTCGCAAGCTCAGCGGGAGACACATCTGGGCCTGATTCCGCCTTTTGAAGTTGCACTTTTTCACAACCCGAATGCGTAAGCGAGGGAAAACCGGTCGTGGCGGGTCCCTCGCTCACGCGTTCGGGTTGGGAAGAACCAATGCACCACGCAAACTCGCAACTTCAAAAAATCCCGCCATTGATTCGAGTCGGCTGTCCGAGAAACTGGATCAGATCGTTGAAAGACGGCAATCCCCGGCCGTGTGATCGAGTAAACTATTTGGTTCGGCGGGCTCTCGATCGGGCCCCGTCCCCTACCCCCTAATCTCTCCGTTTCAACGATACCGCTATTAAGGCATCCCGATGACCGAACGATCAAAGAAACCAGCCCTGCAAAAACGCCGCCAGTTCCTTAAGGCTACCGCCGCAACCGGAGCAGCCGTCTCGGTACCGTATTTTTATTCCGCTCCCAAGACATTAGCCGACGAATCGCAGAGCAAGAACGATCGCATTGCGATCGGTGTGATCGGTGCCGGCGGGATGGCCAACGGAAACATGAAATCGGCGAAGGATTGGTTAGACGTTGTCGCGGTTTGCGATGTCGATTCGCGTCGCGCGGCATCGTCAAACAATAACATGAGCCGCGGGAAGGCAACGGAATACTCGGATTATCGCGAGCTACTTGATCGCAAGGACATTGATGTGGTGCACATCGCCACGCCCGATCACTGGCACACCAAACCGCTGGTCGAAGCGATGCTGGCCGGCAAAGACGTGTACTGTGAAAAACCACTGACGTTGACGATTGATGAAGGCAAACTGATTCGCAAGGTCCAAAAAGAAACGGGACGCGTCGTACAGGTCGGTACGCAGCAGCGCAGCACGTTCCCATTCTTCGTCACCGCGATGGCGATCGTGAATGAAGGACGCCTGGGGACCATTCGCCAGGTCCAAGCCTCCATCGGCGGGGCGCCAACGAGTCCGCCGATCCCCGCCGTCACGCCTCCCGCCGAATTGGATTGGGACCGATGGCTGGGACCGGCACCTGCCGTGGCCTATCGCGATCTGCCCAGCCAAAAGAACAGCGGCCGCGGCAATACGAATTGCCATTACGAATTCCGTTGGTGGTATGAATACTCTGGTGGAAAAATGACCGACTGGGGAGCACATCACGTTGATATCGCTACCTGGGCTTGTGGCTTAACCGGCACCGGTCCTCAAACCGTCACCCCAATCATGGTTGAGCATCCCATGGCATATAAAGATGGTATGCCGACTCGGGACGACATGTACAACGTTGCTAACAAATTCGACGTACAGTTGAAATTTGAAAACGGTATTACGATGAATATCGTCTCCGATTCCGCTAATGGAAACGGTATCCTCTTCGAAGGAACTAAAGGCCGCTTCCACGTTAGCCGGGGAGCGATGAAAGGGAAACCGGTTGAAGATCTCGAAACGAATCCGATTACCGATGACCAGATCGCCGAAGTTTATGGTGGGAAACTGCCCGAAGGCAAATACGCCCATATGTATAACTTCCTGGATTGCATCAAAACCGGCAAACAGCCGATTTCTGATGTCCACACCCATAACCGAGCGCTGGCGAACTGCCATCTGGCCAACATCGCTATCCGG
>JAGQPO010000356.1 GCA_020426665.1 Planctomycetales bacterium | reverse complement strand
ATTTCATTTTTTTTTTTTTTTTTTTTTTTTTTTTTTTTTTTTTTTTTTTTTTTTTTTTTTTTTTTTTTTTTTTTTTTTTTTTTTTTTTTTTTTTTTTTAATGATACGGCGACCACCGAGACTGGAACCTGGAACCTGGAACCCGCGATTTTCATTTCAGCGATTTGATCACGTCTTCGATCTTAGCCGGATCTTGTTGGGCTTTGACTTCGGAGTCTTTGTACGCGATTTTTCCATCCCGATCGATCACGAAGGTCCAACGCTTTGCGGTCGCGGTCCTCAGCAACAACGTTTCGACGCCGTCGATCTCTTTCGTAACGGTCTTCTCACCCAGCGCCACAGGTACTCCAAATGCTTTTGCAACCTTTCCATCGACGTCTGCCAGCAGCGGGAAGTTTAACTGGTGGGCCTTTTTGAACACCACGTGATTCTTGACCGAATCACCACTGACTCCGATGACCTGGACTCCGGCATCGGAAAACGATTCCATCTTGTCGCGGTATCCACACGCTTGTGCCGTGCACCCGCCGGTCATGTCGGCGGGATAGAAGTAGACGACAAGGATCTTCTTTCCGACATGGTCCGATGACTTCCAATCGGCACCCGTGTCGTCTTTGGCTTCGAACGATGGCGCCTTGTCGCCCACATCGACGGCGGATGCGGGGATCGACAGGCACAGCGGCAAAACAAACGCAACGTATTTCAAGAAACGCATGGGGGGCAACTCGTCGGGGTAAAGGCGGGATTAAAAGGAAGGTGTTACTTCGCCAGGAAGTACTCGTTGGATCGGGGGCTGATTGTAATTCGAAGGCTTGGCATTTGTCACAGGCAATCAGGCCGACATCTACGTAATGATCGGCCAAATTGATGGATCCGCCGCAAGGTGTAGTCCGGCAATGGGCGTTGGACAACAGCACCCCGCGAGCGGCCAATAGAAACGGGTCAGGCGTTCGTTTTCACATCGGCATCATCCGCAACGTTGACCCAAACGTGGACGTGCGGTGCACCGCGATAGTGCCAAACGAATGACGGCCCTTCCAGCCGCCAGTTGTCCCAGATGCCATCTTTACCCAAGTCGTTATCGGCATAGAAAGCGAGCGAACAGGCGTCCAATCCGCCTTGGGTTTTCAAACATTGCAATGCTTCTTGCTGATCACTTTCGCGATACATTTCGACCAACAGCCCAAGCACCTTTTGCAGATGCTCTTTCTGGTCGGACGACATGTCGGTGACCGGCAGACCGGGAATCGCTTGTTTGCCTCGGAATCCTACCGCCTGTTCGCGAGGCGTCTTGTCACGCAAAGCTTCCTTTTGCTGACGCCCGTCCAACATCTTGTACAGATCGTTTGCGGCGACCGCTTGATGCCAAAACACGTTGTCGGTGTGATTTGGTTTTTCATTGAACTCTGGCGCATGTCCGTAAAAGATCGGACCACCAAAAGCCACGTGATCTGTCGAATTCCCGTCACAGCGAAGTGTCATGTGGCGGCCTGTTAAAACCAATTCAAATTTTCCGTCGCCTGGTTTTCCAAAGATTGCGATGGATTGCTCGTTTCCGAATCCGCCCGCGTCGTCTTCGAGCTGGCGATAATATCGTTCATGCCATTCGGGATGAATGATCGACTCGAAAATCTTCGTCACGAGTTCACGTTGTTCGTCGTTGTAGAAATCGTCATTAATCTCGGGTTTGGTAATATTCCAATTGTTGGCGACGAAGGTTCGCAACAGACCACGTTTTTCATCCTGATGGTCCCAATCAAAACAAATTTGCTGGCGTTGGGGTTCCGAAAGCGTTTCGTAAAGTCGTCCGACCAGCGTTTCGGCCGAAACGGCACCGGTGGCTTCAGAAAGACCGACCGTGCCAATCGCGGCGGTTGCCGCGACCGCGGCTGAGGCACCCTTGATAAACGTTCTTCGATCGGGCCGATGGTTTGTATTCATGACAATCGCCTTGGGGAGGGAAGATTCAGGCTATGATGGGACCTTATTCTAACCGATCCTTTAGGAGATGAATGTATGCTTCGAAAGATTCAACCTCTCGATTTGGCCGCCACAGTCATTTTCGCCTTGCTGGTGATGGCGCACGCCGGCCCCCTGGCTGCCGCCGAATCGTCGGTAAAAGTCGCAACCTTTGACTTGGACGTGACACCCCCGACGGGATCGATGATGGCGTATGACCCGGTCCGCCGCCAGGACGAACTTGGGCTGCGTTGCCGAGGACTGGTGATCATGGGATCAGGCAAACCGATTGTTTTGTGTGCAGTCGACTGGATCGGGATCGCCAACGATTCCCACGACAAGTTTCGGCAAACCATCGCCGCTGCAGCCGAGACCTCTGCCGACCGAGTCGCGGTCCATAGCTTGCACCAACATGATGCCCCGCGCAGTGATTTTTCGGCAGAACAATTGTTGCATCATGCCGGTGCAACGGATCTCGGCCCTTTCGAAAGTTCGTTTCAACGCGGCGTTCTGGATCGACTGGGCGATGCGATTCACACGGGACTGGCCAATGCCCGAACGATCACGCATGCCGGTTTCGGCACGGCGGTCGTTGAGAAAGTCGCCTCGAACCGACGACTATTGGGTGACGATGGATTGGTCAAAGCGACTCGTTACACAACGTGTCGAGATCCCCAGTTGCGGGCCGAGCCGGAAGGCACCATCGATCCGGAACTGAATTGTCTCGCTTTTTACGATGGTGATCACGCCGTCGCATCGATAACGTACTACGCCTGTCATCCACAAAGCTATTATCGCACCGGCGTTCCCAGCCCGGACTTTCCGGGCATTGCCCGCACCATCCGTGGGCAGGACACCCCGGACACGATGCACATCCACTTCAACGGTGCCGGTGGAAACATTGGGGCAGGTAAATACAACGACGGGAACAAAGAGAACCGGCTGATTTTGGCCGGTCGCGTAGCCGATGCGATGAAACGTTCGCTTGAGAACGCCGAACGTTTTCCGATCGACGCGACGGACATCCAGTGGAACGTGCATCCGGTCGCGCTATCACCCGCACCACACTTGAACCGTGAGGAATTGCAAGCCGCCGTGCAAACCGCCAAAGGTCCCGATGCACAGTCCGCCGCGTCGGACCTGGCTTGGTTGAACCGCTGTCAATCGGGACACAAAATCGATGTCGCCTGTCTAGGTGTCGGCGACGTACGTATCTTGCACCTGCCCGGTGAATTGTTTGTCGAATACCAGCTAGCGGCAAAAAGGATGCGATCCGATTTGCATGTCGCGATGGCCGCCTACGGAGACTACGGGACGGGTTACATTGGAACCGAAATCGCTTACGGACAAGGCGGCTATGAAACCAGCCCCCGCGCGTCCCGAGTCGACAAGAGCTGTGAAACGGTTTTGATGGACGCCATCACATCGCTGCTCGAAGCGTCACCGCAGAAGGCAAAACCATGACCGTCGCCGCGAACTTCCGGCCGCGTACCGATCAATCCCGTCCCTAACCTCAAACGCTGACGCAATATGAACGGCCGACGCAACATAAACGATCCTCACGTTCGGATCTGTACTTTGACTTTAATCAGCTTGGTCTCGGTCATCTTGATCGCTCGTCCGCTGTCGGATCGTGTCTACGCAGCCGACTTCGCGGACCAGCTGCCGCGAATTGCTCCCACCGCCCCCGCGGAGACGATTCGTCAATTCAAAGTCGCCGATGGATTCAAAATCCAACTCGTCGCCTCTGAGCCTTTGGTCAATAGTCCGGTTGCGATCGAATGGGATGCCGACGGTGACCTGTTTGTTTGTGAAATGCGAGGTTACAGCGAAGACCGAGATGAAGCGATTTCGCGAATCACGAAACTTGTGGATGACGATCACGACGGCGTGTTTGATCGGCACACTATTTTTGCAGACCAACTACTGTGGCCGACTGCACTGTTTCCGTACGACGGCGGGTTGTTCGTAGCCGACGCTCCGAACATTTACTATTTCAAAGACATCGATCACGATGGCGTCGCAGATGATCGCGAAGTGGTCTTCACGGGTTTTTCCACCAGTAACGTCCAAGGACTGCTGAACTCATTCCGCTGGGGACTGGATAATCGCATCCATCTGGCCTGCGGAACCACCGGCGGCACGGTGCGTCGGGCCAATGAAGACGAATCAAAAGCCGTAGAAGTCCGCGGGCATGATTTGGCATTCGATCCCCGAACCCGTGAATACGAGCTAACCAGTGGTGGAGCGCAACACGGAATGTGCTTTGACGACTGGGGACGAAAATTCGTCTCGTCCAACAGCGATCACCTGCAACAGGTCATGTACGAAGATCGGTACATCGCACGCAATCCGTTGCTGATCGCTCCGTCGGCGCGTCAATCGATCGCTGCCGACGGGCCGCAAGCCGAAGTGTTTCGCATCAGCCCCGTCGAACCGTGGCGAATTGTTCGCACCCGGTTGCGTGTTGCGGGATTGGTCAGTGGCCCGATCGAGGGCGGCGGACGGGCAGCGGGTTATTTT
>JAGQPO010000355.1 GCA_020426665.1 Planctomycetales bacterium | reverse complement strand
GTCACGGCACCGACCAACGGCGCCGCGGGGATCATCCCGGCCGTCTTGCACTATCTGGTGAAGTTTTGCCCGGATGGACCGGATGCGAGTGCTGACAAGTCGATCGAACAATTCTTGTTGACTGCGGCCGTCATCGGATCACTTTACAAACGCAACGCCTCGATCTCCGGCGCCGAAGTCGGCTGCCAGGGCGAGGTCGGCGTGGCTTGTTCGATGGCTGCCGGCGCGCTGACCGAAGTACTGGGCGGCACGCCGCGCCAGGTCGAGGAAGCCGCGGAAATCGGTATGGAGCACAACCTGGGTTTGACGTGCGATCCCATCAAGGGTCTTGTCCAAGTACCGTGCATTGAACGCAACGCGATGGGGGCTGTGAAAGCGATCAACGCCAGCCGTTTGGCGCTGCGCGGCGACGGCAAACACTTTGTCTCGCTCGACCGCGTGATCCGTGTGATGAAGCGAACCGGCGCGGACATGTCGTCTCGCTATAAAGAAACCTCCCGCGGCGGTCTGGCTGTCAACATTACCGAATGCTGACACGATTACGGAATGCTGGCACCGGAAACCAATTTTGCCGCTTCGCGCAATCCGACTTCAACGTCATCGAGCGGCCAATATTCCAGCCCGACGAATCCGTCGTAATCGCTTTCACGGATCTCGCGAAAGATTTCGGCGTAGTTCAATTCGCCGCGCGTCAATTCATTGCGTCCGGGATTGCCGGCGGCGTGAAAATGGCCGATCCGCCCGATGTTTTCTTTCAAATTGCGGATCACGTTGCCTTCGCTGATTTGCTGGTGATAGATATCAAAGACCACCTTCACGCGCTCGCTGGCAACCTGTTCCACAATCGCAAACGCCTGTTCGCTGCGCACCAGGTAGTAACCGACGTGGTCAATCAAATCATTCAAGGGTTCGAAGACAAGTGTGATGCCGGCTTGTTCCAACATCGGCGCTGCCTCGCGAAGACCTTCGACCAAACAGTCGTGTTGGGCTTCATTACTGACATCGGGGCGAAAGTCGCCGACCTGCGAGATCAATGTCGGGCAACCGAGTCGCTGGGCAGCTTCGATCGATTCGCCCAGGCCGTCCAAGTAAGCGCTGCGTGCCGCCGGATCAACCAAACTGATAAACTTGGTGCAACAGGCAGCGATCTTCATCGAGTGTTCTGCGGCAGCCTGCTGGATTTCGTCCAGATCCTTGTCCCACCATCCCCAGAACTCGAAGGCATCGATGCCGCAATCTTTCACTCGCGCGATCGCATCGCTCTTCGAGACGCCTTCGTAAACGGCATCGATACAAACTGACGGCCGAAGCGATCTTGTTTCCAATTCAGTGTTCATGACATGACCGAAGCAACGGCTTCGCAAAACGCGTCCATTTTTGTTTCCGACATCCCGGCGACGTTGATTCGCCCACTGCCGACGATGTAAATCCCGTGTTTGCTTTTCAGTTCATCGACTTGCATCGCCGACAACCCGCTGTATGAAAACATACCTTTCTGGCGGAGCAGAAATGAAAAGTCATAACCTTTGCCGGTCGACTCCATTTGTCGGACAAACTGTTCCCGCAAATTCGTGATCCGCAGTCGCATTTCCTCCAGTTCTTGCTTCCACAGTTCGGTCAATTCGGCATCCGCCAAAATCGTCGCGACGATCGCTCCGCCGTGTCGCGGCGGGTTGCTGTAATTAGTTCGCACGACGCATTTCAGTTGGCTGAGCGCGGCGCTGCACTCGTCCGCGCTGGATGCAACCAACGAAACGGCGCCGACTCGTTCGCTGTAGAGTCCAAAGTTTTTTGAAAACGACGTGCAAACCAATGCTTCGTCGACATGGTCCAGGATCGTTCTCAATCCCAACGCGTCCTGCTCGATTCCATCGCCGAACCCCTGATACGCAAAATCGATCAGGGGCAACAGATTCTTTTCGGCAACCACCGCGGCGATTTGTTTCCAATCCTCTGGTGTCGGGTCGATCCCCGTCGGATTGTGACAACATCCGTGCAACAAAATTGCGTCGCCGGGACGAGCCTTTTCACGAAGCGCGCCTAGCATCCCGTCCAAATCAAGTGAGGTTCGGTCATCGCCAAGGTATCGATAGGTTTCGACGGGCAACTCAGCCGCGCTAAAGATGGCGGGATGGTTCGCCCAAGTCGGATTTGGGATCCAGACCCTAACGCCGGGCAATTGTGTCCGCATAAAATCCGCAGCAACCCGCAACGCACCGGTTCCGCCCGGGGTCTGCAGAACCGCGACCCGGTCGGCCGCAATGGAATCACCAAAGACCAGGTTTCGCACATCGTCTCGGTAGGCGGGTAAGCCGTCGATCGACAGGTAACCCTTGGTGACTTCGTTTTCCAGGATTTTCTTCTCGGCGGCTTTGACCGACTTCAATACCGGCGTCTGACCCGATTGGTCTTTATAGACGCCAACCGACAAATTCATCTTTGCCGGGTTCGGGTCCGCGTTGAATGCCTCGGTAATCCCCAAAATCGAGTCTGGGGGAGCAACGGAAATAACGGAAAAACGGTGGCTCATGATTGCGTCTCGCGCCCTGGCCTGTCCTGAAAAGGGAAAGTTGTGGGTGTACTGACGCGAATCCTAGTCCAATGCCGGCAACTCGGCTATCCGGTCGGTGGGCGGGGGCCGCGAATCGAGTGATCGGTCAACGACTTGCCGTCGTGCGCCCTGGATCGAGCATCATCCGACTCGAACCCCAAACTGTAGGGGCGGAACACCAAGATCGGATCGGCGACCAGCGCTTCGAACCCTCTCGTCCGCGGATCGATTCCGGATCGATGCAACTGTAACGCCAATGCGACGTCGCGGACCTGAGTTCGGTGCGTCGTCTTGGGCGGCATCATCGAGCGCCAAACATGGCTGACACGCCAGTCCGTCAAAAAGCTGTTGATCCACTGGTCGGTTTCCGACGGCGACAAATCGATTACCGACGCGGCCAACATGGCGGTCACGATTCGCGACGGTGATTCGCTTGGATCCGTCAAAATTTGCCGACAATCTTGATGGACGATTTCGGTGCAACCGTAGCGCAACCCGATCACCATTCGGTCCCGGACATCAATTGGCGCCCTGGTAAGATAACTGGCGATCAACCGCGACACCACGCGACGCTCGTGGTCGCGTAACGGTTCGGGGCCACCGCCGACCCTGCACAAAGACGCCGTCAGTCGTATGCTGGTATCGTCAATCGTACGCCGTGACTGTTGAATCGACGCCCACAACAACATGGTCCATGTCGCTGTATCGTCGCGGTCAATCGAATCAAAATCCGGCATCTGGATCGGCGCGCCGTCGGGACTGCCGAGTCGCCGGCCGACCTGGGGATGGTGCTGAATCAGTGCCGCGAACACAAGTCGAGCGTCAATTCCATCGCCGGCGAATTGTCGAAACTGTTCCCATCCGGGAATTAAACGCTGGTCAAACGACGGGTCGTGCAAGAATCGATCGATGCGAACCTCGCGATCAGACGACTCCAGCCGCTCCAACAACCGCTTCTTGCCGAGAAACAACTCCAAGTCTTGGGGCGGAAACGGATTGTCGCGGAGCACCGCTTTGACCGCTTCGGCTGATCCGCTGTCGCGCGTGGCGATGTCCACCAAACGGATTTCGGATCGCTGTCGCGTTGTAAATAAGTCGGCGCCCAGATCGGCGACCAACGCTGCGATCTGGCG
>JAGQPO010000354.1 GCA_020426665.1 Planctomycetales bacterium | reverse complement strand
GGCCCCAACGGCGCTGGCAAGACAACGCTGATACGATCGCTGTTGGGGTACTTGAAAACAACCGGCGGGAGCGCCCAGGTGTGTGGTGCCGATCCTGCGGTCGATTCGGTTCGGGTGCGACAAAACGTCTCGTACTTACCAGGCGACGCCAGGTTGCCGCGCCACATGCGTGGCGACGGGGTGTTACAGTTTTTCGCTAACTTGCATCCGGCGGGTGATTTGCGGAAAAGTCGTTCGATCGCGGATGCGTTGGAATTGGATACGCGGCGGCATGTTGGAATGATGTCCACGGGCATGCGCCAGAAACTGGCGCTCGCGGTCGTTCTTGGACCGGTCACGCCGCTGATGATCCTGGACGAACCGACGGCCAATCTGGATCCGTCGGTCCGCGCAACGGTGCTGGAGTTGGTGTCTCAGGCAAATCGCGAAGGCCGAACGGTAATGTTTTCGTCACATGTCTTAAGTGAGATCGAAGAGACGTGTAACCGCGTGGTATTTCTGCGTCGTGGTCATTTGGCGCTAGAACTTGAAATGGCCGATTTGTTCCAGCGCCACCGCGTTTGGGCCGATCTGCCCGTTGGAGTCGTTTTTGATTCTGCGAAACTGCTTGCCGACTTGCCGGGTGAGTTTTGCGATTCCGTCACCGTGACCGACCTGCAATCGACGGCGCGGGATGGAGCGGCGTCGATTCGCATTGATACCGCCGGTGACCTTGCGCCGATGTTGCCTTGGATCGGGTCGCTGGGGTTGCATCGCATGAGGATCGAGCCGCTTGGATTGCGCGCCATCTACGACTCGGTTCACCACAACACGTTAGAAGATCCCAGGGATCACTTGGACGCATCGCACGGTAGCGACATGGAATCTGCAGTAGGAGCGTCGGCGAATTGATTGATCACATTCTTGTCCGCAGCTACATCAAGCAGGCATTGTTGTTATTCGTTTCACTGGGCGTCGCGTTGTTTGCGTTTGCCTGGGTTCGCGTCTGGGTTGTCAGCCTGTTGGACATGGGGCAGTTTCAGACGATCTTGGAACAGTTTCGAGACTTTGAAAAGTTTGCGCCGATCAGTTTTGAATCCCTTTTCACATACCAGGGCCGCGTTGGGCTGACGTATGACGAGCCGATCGTCATTCTTTGCACCGTTGTTTGGTGCATCTCTCGCGGAAGCGACGTGGTCAGCGGAGAATTGGGGCGTGGAACGATGGAGATGTTGCTGTCACAACCGATCAGCCGCTCGCAATTGTTGTGGTCGCACGCCGTCGTGGCCGTCGGCGGACTGGCGTTGTTGTGTGCGATGGTTTGGTTCGGAATTGCCATCGGTGTTGTGGCGACAACGGTCGATGAAACCGTGCCAACACCCAGCGTCGAAGTTCCATTTTTGGGTTGGAACATTCCGTTGCAAGTGACCGAGCCGGAAACCGAATCATTTTCGCTGTCCGAGAGAGTCGACACGCGGGTGTATGCCGCCGCGACGTTTAATTTGTTTGCGTTTGGCTTTTTTATCCTCGGCCTTTCCACATTCTTCAGCAGCATCGATCGCTATCGCTGGCGGACGGTCGGTTTGGTGATGGCGATCTATGTGTTGCAGCTGGTGATGTTCGGGCTGGGCAAGGCGGCTGAGTCATTGTCGTGGCTGCAAGGATTGTCGTTTTTCAATTGTTATCGCCCGCAAAAATTGACGTCGCTCGTTACCGAAGGCGGATTGTCGGCGCCGTGGAGTCTGGTCAAAACGATGCCGGAATCGATGTTTCCGCCACTCGTTTACCCGTTGATCCTGATCACAATGGGCGCCTTGTGCTATCTGTTGGCGGCAAGACGATTCGCGACGCGAGACCTTCCGGCGCCGCTGTAATGATGCTTCCAAACGGCTCCCCGATCTGGGTTATGATATCGCCATGGAAGACCAAAACGCTACTTCTGCCCCGGGCGCCGGGTTCTCGTTGATTGCCGCCGTTGCGGCTGTCCTGTTGATCGGACTCGTCTTTGGGGCTTCCATGTGGGTCTTGGTCGCCATCGTTGCTGCGGCGGTTATTTTGATCAATCGTTTTCTGGCGGTGACGTGGTCAAAATGTACTGTTGCGACACGCCAGGGTGGCGACGAAGAATTGAAGATCGGCGAGACGTTGAGAATCGAAATCAACATTACCAACCGCAGCAAGGTGCCGGTATTTTGGTTGCTGGTCGAAGATCTTGTGCCGCGCTGGGCGACGATCCATACGCCGCCGACGTTGGACGTCCAAGGTGATCGTATTAAAGTCCTTTTGATGTGGCCGGGACAGACTCGCACGATCGATTATTCGATTCAATGTAATCGACGTGGCTATTTCCAAATCGGACCCACGGTCTTGGAAACCGGCGACCTGATGGGGCTCTATCGTCGCTACCGTGTCGGCACGAAACCACAATATTTAACCGTCTTGCCGAAAACGGTTCCCCTGGATGACTACGAAATCGCTTCGCGTCGTCCGATGGGTGAAATCCGAATGCGCGACAACGTCATGGAAGACCCCAGTCGGTTGCGTGGGATTCGGCGTTGGGAACCGGGGGACCCGATGCGACGCGTGCATTGGTCGGCTACGGCGCGAACCGGTGTGTTGCACAGCAAAGTATACGAACCGACCTCGATTGCCGGGGCGACACTTGTGTTGGATCTGCATACCGACAGCAATCCGACTCAACACGAACCAATTCGAACGGATCTGGCAATTACCGCCGCGTTTTCGGTCGCCAGTTCACTGCACGATCAATCACAACCATTCGGATTGGTGACAAACGGACGCGATGCCGCCGACCGCATCCGCACCGACGGTTGGGTCGGCGACCACAGGGTGCGTGACCAGGCGAAGCAGTCCGCCACGATGCTGGACAAAAGCGATCGTCTGCGGCCGGTGATTCTGGACGCCGGTCGCGGCCCGGTGCATTTGCATCAACTTCGGTCAACCCTTGCGCGGCTGGAACGCAGTGATGGAATGACGATGGCGGAGTTGTTGACGGAGTCAGAATCGAGAATCAGCAACGAAACCACGTTGATCGCGATCATTCAAAAGGCGACTCCGGACACGATTGCAACCTTGATTGGTTACGCGCGGCGTGGCAAAGCAGTGGCGGTGATTATCAACACTCTGGACATCAATGATTACAGCGTCATCGCCGGACCGCTGATCGCTTCGAACATTGCAACCTTTCATCTGGTCGATGAAAACTCGATTCGCAATGTTTGCCGCGAAGTGAATCTTCGCACGGCATAGTTGGGTCGGCGATTACTTTTCGAACCATTTTTTGATCGTGTAAACCGTCGCTGCGCGACCGGCTCGGGCGATCGAGGTTGTCAGCGGAATTTCTTTGGGGCAAACCGAAACACAGTTTTGTGCGTTCCCACAGGCCTGGATGCCACCGGGGCCGGTCAGTGCCTCCATTCGTTCGCCGGCGATTGCCTTGCCGGTCGGGTGATTGTTGAACAACATTGCCTGGGAGATTGCATGGGGGCCGATGAAAGCCTTGTCAAAGGCTTCTGCTTCACGCTTGGCGAACGCTTCGTCGGATTCACCGGAGCGGCGCTGGAGTTCGATTTTCGTGTACTGGGGACATGAATCGACGCAACAACCACAGCTCATGCATTGGCTGAGCGGATAGTTTTGTTCTTGCGCGGCGCGGAGTTGGCGTTCCCCCGGTCCCATGTCGTAATAGCTGTCGACGGGCACCCAGGCTTTGACTTTTTCCAGTGCCTTGAACAATCGTTTTCGGTCGACCATCAAGTCGCGTAGAACCGGAAACTTACTCATCGGTTCCAGAACGATTTCGTCCGGGTTGTCTTTCAGCAATTGGTCCACCAGCGCGCTACAGCTTTGCCGCACTCGTCCATTGATTTGCATCGTGCATGAACCGCAAACTTCTTCCAGGCATCCACAGTCCCAGACGACAGGCGTGACGGCTTTTCCGTCCGACGTTTTGCTGAGTGCCGCGATCCGCTGCAGAATCGTGATCACGTTCAATTCAGGTTCATAATCGATCTTGAACAGCTGCCAATACGGCTCTTGGCCGGGCCCATCTTGTCGCTTGACGCGGACATTGATGAATTTGGGGCGATTTGTGGCTGGGTCCAGGGCAATCATTCGTTGACCTAATGTTTATGTCGAAAGGAAACGTGTTTTTTATTCTGGCTGGGTCGCGCCAGCGGGAATTGAATCGGAAACGATCGGTGTTTGACGCTCTTGTTCAGGTGGCTGATAGTTGCTCTTTCTTTGCTTTGGCTTTCGCGTCGGCGCGTTCTTTCCAGACCTCTTCGATGATGTCGGCGCCGACCAAACCGTACAATCTTGGGCGCGGAGGTTGCAGCGACGTGTCGACTTCTTCGTAGCTTAGTTTCGGTTGCATGGTCGCATTGTCATATTCGGCGATCGTGCTTTTCAGGTATTTTTCATTGTTCTTTTCGAACGCATCACACCATTGTTCGGCCTGCTTGCGTCGTGCGGCCGGAGCTTCTTCGGTCAGCGAGGGCTTTTGGAAAGCGGGCTTGAAGTGTGCGCCACGGCATTCGTCCCGGTTCAGTGCGCCGCCGAGGATTGATTTTGCGATCGGGAACATGTCTTGAACAGACTTTGCAAAGATCACGTTTTGATTGGACCAACTGCCGGTGTCGGACAAATTGACCTTCATCGCCCGCTCGTGCAATTCGTTGACCTTTGCGATCGCATCGGTCAATTGATCGTTGCGGCGCACGACCGTTGCCGCACGGGTCATGATGTCGCCAAGTTCCTGGTGGATCAAATACGGATTTTCGTCGCTGTTGGGATTCCCTTTCAGCAGTCCGTCGTGGCGTTCTTGTTGTTTGGCCACGGCACCGTTAAGCATCGCCGGTTCGATATCGGCGTGCCCGCCCGATTGACTTTCGATGTAATTGACGATGGACGGTCCGGTAAACAGGCCGGTGAAGATGCACGAGAGCAACGAATTCGCTCCCAACCGGTTGGCTCCGTGGTAGTGGTAATCACATTCGCCGATGGCGTACAAGCCTTGGATGTTGGTCATGTGATTTTTGGGGGCGCCGGCTTCCAGACCACCGTCGGCGCTCTTGACGTAATCCGCCCACAATCCTCCCATGCTGTAGTGCACGGCAGGGAAGATTCGCATCGGTTCGAATCGAGGATCGACGCCCTGGAATTTTTCGTAGATCTCCAAGATGCCGCCGAGCTTGCGATCCAATTCGGCTTTGGGAATGTGGGTCAAATCCAAGTAAACGCACATTCGTTCGGGATCGACGCTCAGTCCGTCGTTTACGCAGATGTCGAATATTTCGCGCGTCGCGATGTCTCGGGGAACAAGATTGCCGTATTCGGGATACCGTTCTTCCAGGAAGTAATACCGATCGCTGGCCGGTATATCGCGAGGTGACCGGGTATCGTGAGGTTTTCGCGGCACCCAAACACGTCCCCCTTCGCCGCGCGCCGACTCGCTCATCAATCGCAACTTGTCACTGCCGGGGATGGCGGTTGGGTGAACCTGGATGAACTCTCCGTTGGCGTATTTGGCACCGGCCTGGAAACAGCGACTGGCCGCGCTGCCGGTGCAAAAAACGCTCATGGTACTTCTTCCATAAACCAGTCCGCAGCCGCCTGTTGCGACGACGACGGCGTCAGCGGGAAAGGCTCGAATCTCCATCGACACCATGTCTTGGGCGACGACTCCGCGACAGCGACCGTTTTCATCTTGGATCGGACCCAGGAAGTCCCAGAATTCGAACTTGCGGACCTTGCCTTCGGCTTCTTTGCGTCGGACCTGTTCATCCAACGCGTACAGCAACTGTTGGCCGGTGGTGGCTCCGGCGAATGCGGTGCGTTTGTAAAGAGTGCCGCCGAAACGTCGACGGTCCAAAAAACCTTCACCGGTGCGGTTGAACGGGACGCCTAGCCGGTCCATCAAATCAATGACTTTTGGCGCCCAATAGGCCATTTCTTTGACCGGCGGCTGGTGGTTCAAGAAGTCTCCGCCGTAAACGGTGTCGTCGAAGTGCTTCCACTCGTTGTCACCCAGTTGCCGCGTCTGGTCGTTGCAACTGTTGATGCCGCCTTGTGCACAGACGCTGTGAGATCGTTTGACGGGCGTCAAGCTGATCAAATCAACTTCGACATCCAATTCCGCCAGTTTCATTGTCGACGCGAGACCTGCGAGTCCACCACCGACGACGACGACACGTTGTTTTGACATAACGATTAAGGATTTGTGGGAGTTTTTGAATCGGAGGAGGTGTGAAACCGTGACGTGATAATCGCTGAGTAAAAATCAGGCTGCCGGTTCAAATTGGATTTTTGATGCCTGGGTGTTTTCTTCTTCATCGGCTTCATCGATCGCGTCTCGGTTACGCAAGTCTCGCTTGTGCTCCATTTCCGGCACCGTGCCCGCTTCGACGCCCTCTTCGTACATTCGGTCTTCGACCGCACGCATCTTGGCTGCATCTTCGGCGCTGGGGAAAACCGCGGCTGCCCACGCCGACAGAGAGATAACCGTCAATACGGCGCCCAGCGCCACACAGACTTTTGTCGCCCGCAGTTGGGCATTGGGTGAAATCCAAAGACCCCAAGTGATTCCGGCCGTCCAAAGTCCGTTGATGAAGTGATAGACACAGGCCAACACACCCACCAAATAGATGACCGGCCAGACGACGCCGTATCCACGGTGCATCGCGTCGACCAGCGAGCTACCCGCGTTGTAGGGGCGAAATTGCCCGAGACCGACTTTGTCGATGGCGTTGATCCAACCTTCGAAGTGTACTCCGCCGTGAAGGTGCATCACGTGCAGGAACAAATAGACCAGCGCGATGAATCCGGTCCAACGCTGCCACGAGTACCGTTTGTTGCTGGTGAATCGATACTGGCTGCTGTTAATCCGTCCCGTCTTTGCGATCCAGATTCCCAGGCCGGCATGGAAAATCAACGGCGCAAAAATGCCTCCCCATTCGATCAGCGGCAACAGATGACCGGGGCTGTGGATCAAAAACACCGCGCGTTGAAAGGTCTCGGGTCCGTTCAACAAACTGGCGTTCGTCGTCAGGTGAACGCACATGTAAAGCCCAAGCGGGACGATACCGGTCAGCGAATGCAGGCGGCGAATTGCGAATTCGTGCTTGGTGAAAAAGGAGGGCTGGCCGCTTGAATCGGAATTGGAGTCGGACACGAGACTGCTTGACCGGTGCGTAGGAAGGAATCGAACACGACACGTCGCCTGGTCGCCACAGTAGGATACCGCAGGATCGTCAAGTGGCGCGCCGTCGCCGGAATCTGTTAAATTTCTGGACGCATACTGTAGGCTTCCAGCGTCCAGCCGCCTAGATCGACGAATTGACGCAGAGCGATCCCCCCCATACTTTTCCCGCGGCTCGATTCGGCCACCTCAAGGACATTGTTCATGATCGAAATTTGGTGGATCGTCGCGTTGTCCGTTGCCGTCGTGCTGATTTGCATTCTGTGGCTGAAAATGCACGCGTTTGTGACGCTATTGCTGGCCGGATTGCTGGTCGGCACTCTGACGGCACCCGAGGCGCTTCATCGGTACGCGGAGGCGGAGGTTTCAAAAAACAATTGGACACCGAAGGCGGCGGAAGCATTTTCGCACAGCAGTGCGGTATCGCGCGTTGCATCGGAATTCGGTAGCACCGCGGGGAAAATCGGTATCCTGATCGCGTTAGCCAGCGTGATCGGTGGATGTCTTTCTGAATCCGGCGCGGCGACGACCATTGTCGGTCGTATGTTGAAACTGACAGGACCAAAACGGTCCCCGGAGGCGCTGGCCTTCAGCTCGTTTATCATCGGCATCCCAGTCTTCTTTGATACAGTGTTCTACCTGATGGTGCCGCTTGCGAGATCGCTGCGACGCGTGGTCGGTAAAGACTATGTGTTGTTCCTCTTAGCGATTTTGGCGGGCGGTTCGATTGCCCATTCGTTGATCCCGCCGACTCCAGGGCCACTGCTTGTCGCCGAAAAGTTGAATATCGATTTCGGTGTAATGTTGGGTGCCGGACTTGTCGTCGGTAGCATCAGCAGCGTGCTTTCGCTGACCTTCGCACGAGTGATCAATCGCTTCATTGACGTCCCGCTTCGCGAGCTTCCCGGCGAGTCGATCCCGGTTGAATCCGCTGAATCGATCGGCTCAGACGTCGCGGGGCAGTCGCCACGTTTTGTTGAGTCTCTATTGCCGATCCTGATCCCCGTGGTCTTGATCACCATCGGCAGTATTTTGGATTACCTGACGAAGTCCAAAGTCCTGGACGTTGGATCGATCGAAATGATGCCCTACAGGGCTCTCGTTGGCGTTGCCGTTGATGGATTCCAGTTCCTGGGTGACAAAAATATCGCGATCGGAATCGGGCTGGGTTTTGCGATGACGCTGACGCGTTACATCGACTCCGGTCAGCGCGCTTCGCTGGTCAGTCGGTCGCTGGCTTCGGCCGGTAACATCATTTTGATCACTGCGGCGGGAGGTGCGTTTGGCGCGATGCTGCGCCAAGCGGGGATCGCGTCGGCAGTCGGTGACTTGGTCGACGCCAACGCCGGATTGATGTTGTTGCCGATCGCGTTCGCCGTCACGTCGGCAATCCGAACACTTCAGGGTTCGGCGACGGTCGCAATGATCACCGCCGCTGGGGTGCTGCAAGGGTTTGCACTGGCCGATGATCTGCCGTTTCATCCGGTCTATTTGGCGATGGCAATCGGCGCCGGCAGCAAGCCGGTGTCCTGGATGACCGACAGCGCTTTTTGGGTGATCACGCGTATGAGCGGTATGACCGAGGCCGAAGGATTGAAAGTGATTTCGCCAATGAGTATCGCGATGGGCCTGTCTGCGTTGACGACAACGGTCGTCGTGGCGTGGGTTTTTCCTGGTGTCTAGTGCTTCGGCAACCTAACCACGCCCCACTCGTCGAATCCGGCGGTCGGTGATATGCTTCCCGTGTTTTGTTTTTTTCACCCGCAAACGCATCGAAACGCCCCAAAACAATATGACTTTAATTGCCAAACTTGCGCTCGAAGACGGCACGGTCTACTCAGGAATTGGATTTGGCGCTGAAGGCGAAATCTCCGGTGAAGTCGTTTTCAATACGTCGATGACCGGCTACCAGGAAATTCTGACGGATCCAAGCTATCGTGGCCAAATCGTGACGATGACGTATCCCGAAATAGGTAACTACGGCGTCAATTCCATCGACATCGAACACGAAAAGCCTTCGCTGGCGGGATTCATCGTCCGCGAAGAAAGTCGAATTTTCAGTAACTATCGCGCCGAAGGTGATCTTTCGAGTTATCTAAAACAACACGGGTTGATTGGACTTGCGGGAATCGACACCCGGGCTCTCGTTCGCCATATTCGCCAAAAAGGTGCGATGCGCGGCGTGCTGTCGACGGCAGATTTGGACGACGCGTCGCTTGTCGAAAAGGCCAAAACGTCACCCGGTCTGGTTGGCCGCGACTTGGTTCGCGAAGTGATGCCCAGTGAATCACGTAAATGGGACGGTCAGCTGGACGAATGGACTGCGACTGAGATCGCACGCGGAGCCGCCAATGGATCCGCCGCGTCAAGCGGGGCCGACGCAGCACATATCGTTTGTATGGATTTTGGGATGAAGTGGAACATTCCGCGGCACTTTGTTTCGCGCGGCAATCAGGTCACGGTCGTTCCCGGTGACACATCGGCCGACGACATCCTGGGACTCAATCCCGACGGCGTGTTTCTGTCCAACGGTCCCGGTGATCCCGAGCCACTGGATTATGCGCAGAAGACCATTGCAAACTTGATCGGAAAGACGCCCGTGTTTGGAATTTGTCTGGGCCACCAGTTGTTGTCGCTCGCCTGCGGTGCCAAAACGTTCAAGTTGAAATTTGGCCATCGCGGTGCCAATCAACCGGTGCTCGATTTGCAAACGGGAAAGGTTGAAATCACAACCCAGAATCATGGCTTCGCGGTCGAAGAGGATTCGTTGCCCGATTGTTTGGAAATCACGCATCGCAATCTGAATGATGACACCATTGCCGGAGTTCGCCATCGCGAATTCAACGCTTTCAGTGTTCAACACCACCCCGAAGCTTCCTCGGGGCCTCACGACAGCCATTACTTGTTTGACCGCTTTCAAGCCGCGCTGCACGCAAGCTGTTGAGTGAGACTTGGGCGTCGGGCTGGAAGTCCGTCGTGCCCTAAAATCGAATTCATAGTCGCTGATCGCTCCGCGATCAAAGCGCCGGATCGCGGGGCACTAACGAATCGGTTCTTGTTTCAAGAAATCATTGACCGATGGCTTTGTAATTTCTTCCTCTTCTTCCGGGAAGGGAGCGAACAGGCTGCTGAAGAACCCACGTTGCTTGGGTTCTGCCGTTACCGGCGTGGTTTCAGCGTTTTGCTTGAACCCGGCCGGAATCAAACGCATCGGATTGAGTGTATCCTTGGTGCGCTGCCAACTTTTTTTGGCGGTGGTTGAAACTTCGGACATCAGCCCGTCTTTCTTTGTGATCACGCGTTCCTTTTCTTGCTTCGTCGGCAGAAAACTACTCATCGACGGCATTTTCAGCTTGGGCATGGACCAATTCATCGGATTCATTCCACTCAGCATCCGTGTCATCGGTGTGCCAGGCAGCTGGGGATCCATCTCGGGTTCCTGGGCGACGGCGGTAGAAGAGCAGGCGACCGCAAGTAATGCAAGCAAAATCGTCTGGATGGTAACTGTTCGAGTATTCATCGCGGTGAATCGTCTCCCGTGGGCGAAGCAAAGCGAGTAGTGTTTGGAGGGGCCGATTGGCAGGTTGGTTGCCTATCGCACGATTCAGTTGTTCAGGGCAAGTCCAATTCCCAGAAGAATCGCAAAATGGATGCACCTTGCAGATTGCCAATGCATCGTGATGGATATTTCCGCTTGTTGCTGGACGGAAAACCCGAGTAGGTTAGGGATGTAGTTGTCCGCGAGAGGATGCAGCGGAATTTCCAGCGGGATTTTCCAGTTGCCGACCATCGCCAAAAGCACTCCCCGATCAACACCGATTCACCCATGATTGTGATCGCCAGAAGATACGGCCAGCTCGGCAATCGGCTGTTCCTGTATGCACACTTGATTGCTGCGGCGCGTCACTATGGCGTCGAGCTTCGCAATCCAAGTTTTGCCGAGTACGCAAAGCTTTTCCCCAGCACGCGTCGTGATCTGTGGTGCCGTTATGATGAACATCTGGATCATCCCACGCAGAAAACGAAATCCATATCGCGAGAGCCTTCTCAGCGGAGTCGCAACGCGTTGATGCACGTGACTCAAGCGATTGCCAAGGGCATGGACTTCGCCGGCGTCAGAAACTTTCCCGTCAAAGTCATTCGGCTGAAGTCAGACGAAGAGTGCGATTTGGAGGGTGATCGTTTTCGCAGTGCCGTCGAATCAGGACGCAAGTTGCTGTTACAGGGATGGATGTTCCGAAGCGGTCGCTTATTGCACCGGCATCGCGCGTCGATTCAAAACCACTTTGCCGTCAGCCAGGACGATCGTATGGCGATTGATCAGGTGGTCGATCGAGCTCGCGACGATTGCGATACGTTGGTCGGCGTTCACATTCGCCGCGGCGACTACGCAAATTTTTTGGGCGGGAAATACTACTACGAAGACGCTGATTATGCGCGAATGATGCGAGGTATTGTCGAACAGTTGCCGGGCCGCCGGGTGCGATTCCTGGTTTGCAGTAACGAGCAACTGGATGAACGACAATTCCGTGGCCTGCGTTTGACACACGGGCCCGGCAGCGCGTTGCGGGACATGTACGCACTGGCCGAGACGAATTGGATGATGGGGCCGCCGAGTACGTTTACGGGCTGGGCAGCGTTTATCGGCGAGCGACCTCGTGTCGAAATCTCGGCACGTGATCAGCCGGTGGTCGTCCCGGCGGAGTCGGCGTCATCCGCTTTATCGTCGTCCCAGCGTTCCGCTGACACGAAGTGCACTGACACGAAGTGCGCAGCAACGGAGCAGTCCTTCGCGGCCTGAGTCGATCGATGCAATCAACCAATGATCCTTGCCTGAGCGGGATTCCAAAGGTCTTGCTGGTCGGCGCCGGTGTCGTCGGACGGGCGATTGCCGACGCGCATGCCGTTGGACGGATTCCTTTTTATTTTGCAGACTGTAGTGAAGACTCCTTGAACCAAGCGGCTCGCCGGCTGGCTGAATCGGAGATACCGGTTGAACAAGTGCGATGTCCTATCGACGGCATGTTCATGTGCTCGGTCGGTGAGACGAAAACAGTCGACCCCGATCAGCCGTTGGTGGTCATCGAGTCGATCATCGAACAGGTCGACGCGAAACGAAAGTTGTTCACGCAGATTCAGGAACACTTTGGCGGCGATGCGGTCTTGTGCAGCAACACGTCGACGTTGCAGATCGACGAAATCGCTGGCAAGACACTGGCATCGCCCCAGCGGCTGTGTGGAATGCACTTTTTCATGCCCGTGCATGCCCGAGCCGCAGTCGAAGTGGTCTCGGGAATACGAACCGACCCGGAAGTTATCGATGCGGTCGTTCGACATGCGACACGAATCGGTAAGCGGGCGATCCGATGTAAAGACGGGCCCGGATTTATTGTCAACCGAATGCTCTCGCCCTACTTGAACCAATCGTTGCTATTGCTGTGTCGTGGAGCGACGGAGGATCAAATCAATCGTGCGGCGTTGGCGTTTGGGATGCCGATGTCTCCGCTGGAATTGATCGATTGGATCGGCGCGCCGACGATGTACCATGCCGGAAAGGCGTTTTGGAGTGCGTTTCCGAATCGGATTGATCCGTCGCCGATCATTCCGGCGCTGGTCAAGCAAAAACGACTCGGTCGATCCGGCGGCGCGGGGTTGTTCGACTATGCGGACGGACAACGAAGTACAACGCTTTCCGATGCCGCATGCCAGTTGGTGCAGCGTTATCGGCTGGAAACGAAGGACTTGACCGACGGTGATGTGTTGATGCTTTTGTCGATTCCAATGTGGATCGAAGCGAACAGTTTACTGGAAGAAGGAATTGCCGATTCGATGGCAACCGTCGACCTGGCAATGGCCGGCGGCCTGGGGTTCAGTGGTGACATGAGTTGGTCCGGCTTTTTTGCCGAGGTCGGCGCCGATTGCATCGACGATGCAATTCGGAAATGGCAAAGCGACTTCCGTTCGATGCGACGTTAGCCGACTGACAGCCGTGCGTTTGAATTGACACAATGTATTGGACGCAACATGAGTGTTTCTGAATCCGAAGTCGCGTGCGTGTTTGTTTATGGAACATTGAAACGTGGTCAGTGCCGTGAATCGGCATGGCCGGTACGCCCATTGGATGTGATTGACGGCTGGGTGTTGGGCAACCTGTGGGGGCGACGCGATTATCCAGCGTTGTTGGCGGGCGAAAACCGTGTCCAAGGCCAGTTGTGGATGTTCGAAACGTCGCAAATCGCCGACGTCCTTGTGGTTCTGGATGAAATCGAAGAAACCGACGGCAATGCGCCGACGGATCTGTATCATCGCCACCTGATCGAAGTGAATTTGCAAGGCGGACAAGGGGTGCGAAAGGCCCACGCGTATTTCTATAACCGCGACCCTGTCGTCGACGGATTCAAACAGGTGCCCCAGGTCGGCCAGTATCAGAAATGGCCCTAGCGGGGCGTCAACTTTTATTTTTTAGGGTACGACGGACTTCCGGTCTGTCGAAGTGGAGTCAGGAATCGCCGAACTTCTTGACAATTTCCGCACCACCGAAACCCGAATTCTCAGCTGGAACAAAGCACTCGTGAAGTGACTCGGTGCGTCAAGCCGCGGTTCCGTCATGCGATAAACGGTTCTGCCGACGACGTTTGGGATGATGACGTCAGTGGGGAGATTCATTGTGTGCTTCCCCTGACGCGCGGACATTGAATTACAATTACGGCTCGACCATCCTTCTGGTTTAAATCCCTGCCAACTCCCACCGCCAGTAGAGCCTTTTCGGAATGCAAGACCCATCCTCCAAATCCGACTCGAACCGTCGTTCCTTTTTGAAAAACAGCGTAAAACTGGGGGCCGCGGCTGGTGCAGCGGCCGCTGCGATCACGGTCCCCGGACGTGCCGGTGCGGCAGCAAAGGCAAACGAACGTTTGCGAATCGGATTCATTGGCCCGGGGGGGCGTGGATTTGGTGCCCACGTCAAGACGCTGTGCCAATTGCACGGCGAAGGTCGCAAGATCGATTTGGTTGGGGTTGCGGAGGTTTACGAAACACAGCGTGAGATGGTCGGCGATTACATCAAAGACAAAACGGGAACCGACCCGGCGCGCTACGTCGATTACAACGACATGATCGCCAAAGAGAACCTGGATGCGGTGTGTATCGGCACGCCGGACCACTGGCACCACAAACAAGTGATCGATGCGCTTGCCGCCGGGTTGA
>JAGQPO010000353.1 GCA_020426665.1 Planctomycetales bacterium | reverse complement strand
GTACAAATCTGACTCTACCCGACAAATAAATTTGGATGAGCATTAATAAGTTCCCATCGGGCGGCGCTGCGTTCCGGACAGAACCTTCATCAGCCCGACGCGAAGCTCGCGAACCTTCAGCGGAAGCGCGAGTAACTTTCGTCGCGGGCCCCGTCGGGCTTCGGCAATGATTTTTGTTTGTCTGCGGTCGACCAACAGGATGGCCGGGATTTCGCTGGTGTGGTCGTCGCTAGCGAACTGGTTAAACGCTTCCAATGCCAATGATCCGAGTTCAGCGGCACTGAAAATCACACAATCGGCGGGTGGATCATCCAATGGGTCGAACCGCGCGAGCGCTCGATTGGGGTCCTGGATGATCAAGACTCGATAGCCACGGGCCTTTAAACGTTCGCGGATTGCGTTTTGAAGCGTCGCTTTTGATTCGACCAGCATCACAACATAGCCTTCGCCCTCGTCCGTCGGCGCATCATCGTCGTCGTATTGCGACGCGACCGACGGTGTACCGTCATCATTGACCTTACCGGTTCCTTTCTCCAGCAGATCCATCACCTTTCTGATTTCCGCCTGCAAAGCGGCGGAAGACTGGATTCGTTTTTCTGGATTAAACTCCATCATTCTTGTAAGCAGTTGGTTGACGACGCCAGGGATGTCTTCAACCTGTTCATTGATGGGCTTGATCTCCTGGAATCGAGATACATTTAACCTGGCGAGTCGGTCTCGTGTTTCTGTCAGCGCTGGCTCTCCGGCCAGCATGTGGTAAAGCATGTTGCCGGCAAAGAAGACGTCGCTGCGGGGGTCGTCTTTTCTGACACCGGTGCCGCGTTCCAGTGCTGCGTAATCAATCGCCCGCGCGTTGGGACAGTCGGCGATCTCCTCGGGGTTTTTACGGTCGCTCAGTGCGGCCAAACCGAAGTCAACAAGCTTGGCTTTACCGTCGGATGAAATCAAAACGTTTGACAGTTTCAAGTCGCGGTGCGAAATACCCATCGACGCAGCGTGAGCCAAACCCGATGCGACTTCGTGAATCAATCGCAGCGCCAAATCAACCGGCAATTTGCCGCGCAGCCGAACCAGTTCACGAAGCGTTTGCCCTTCGACGAACTCCATCACCAGGAAAGGGTTTTTGGCGTCGGCGATCACATCGTGGATGCTGACAATGTTCGGATGCCTCAATTTCAACCCCATCCGGCCTTCCCGAAGGAATTGTTCCATTTCCTTCGGCTCATCACGAAACCGTTTCCGCAGGACCTTGATTGCGTAGACGTTGTCATCTTTGCTGGCACGATACACTCGTGCAAACGTACCGGCACCGATCAAATACAGAACTTTGTAGTCACCATAAAAGTAACCAATGCGATCGCCTCGGAGAATCTTTTCGGTCTGCAGGGTCGTGACCAGACCACGCCGTTGCATCTGCTTGACGACCGCATCGAGGGTGATTTCGGTTCCACCGAGCTCGCCCATCGCATGATCGACCGTGCGCCGATCGGCGAGGCCAAGGTCCCCAATACGTCGGGCGAATTCCTCGGGAGTCGGTTGTTCCATTGCAGAAAAGATAAGAGAGCAGTTTGGCGGTAGTATTGGTCCAGCTCTTGGCCGTCGGAACAGTTTACACCAACGTCCACAAAAACGTCCCTGGCGTAACGCCGGGCGACTAAAAAATCGAACGTTTCGCCGACGATTTTACGGCCCCGTTCCGGGCAACGCGACGGTCATTGCGCCGATCATTTCACCCAAATTTACCGGCCTCGCGACCATTGTCGATTCCCACCCCGATTTCACTCGGGATCCCGTCGTAATGGATGAATGTACGTAATTCGCCTCCCTTTTAGAGGGAGACGGACACTTTTGCGTCATGTCCGACGCCTACATCCGCTCGACCACTTCGATCCCGACCAGCTCGAGCGATTTTTTCAGAACCCTTCCGGTCAACAGAACAAGGGCAAGCCGCGTGTTTTGGATTTCGGGGGTTTCAGCCGTCAACACGTGGCATTGAACGTTAAATTTTGAAAAGACTTCGGCGGTCGCGTACACATAGTCGACCAGGTGGTTTGGGCCGTAGTCGTCGTACACCCCTTGAAGTGCTTCTTCCAATTGAAGCAGTTGCAAGCCTAGGGCGCGTTCGGCCGGATCGGTAAAATGGATCCCGGTGTTGCGGACCCGCTCCAACACTTCGCTTTCCGTCACACCGACACGGCGAAGAATGCTGACCGTCCGGGCGTAATTGTACTGGGCATACGTCGACGTATTGCCAGTAAGCGCGACCATTTTGGACAAGATAAATCGATAGTCACTGGTTCGATCATGAGACAAGTCTGCATACTTGATCGCACCGATCCCGACTCTTTCGGCGATCATTCGTTTTTCTTCGTCGTCCATCGGCGGATCAAATTTGACCAGACGGTCTGGATCACAAACAACTTGGTAGGCTGCATCGACGGCGTCATCCAACAAGCTTTCCAGTCCGATCAACGTGCCGCTGCGTGTTTTCATCGGTCGGCCGTCTTCACCCAGCACGGTGCCGAAACTGACGTGAACAAGTTTTGCATCGATCAGTCCGACGGATTC
>JAGQPO010000352.1 GCA_020426665.1 Planctomycetales bacterium | reverse complement strand
CGTCCTTGTCCCACTGGATGACGGTCCGCCCGGGCATCGCGGCATTTTCAATCGGACACAATTCACAAAGCTTGCCGGCCGACATCACCATCCCGCCGACGTGTTGCGAGAGATGACGCGGAAATCCGATCAGCGTCCTTACAAGGTAAGTGAACCGTTTCCCGATCTCGGATTCCGGATCAAGACCACAATCAGCCATGCCGCCGGAAAGCCCTTCGTCGCTTCGATGACTGCCGGCGATTTTCGAGAGCGAATCGATCAGGTCGGCTGACAGCCCCAGAGCTTTGCCGACTTCACGAATCGCACTCTTGCTGCGGTACGATGTCACCGTCGCCGTCATCCCCGCCCGATCACGCCCGTATTTTTCGTAAAGGTATTGCAGCACCTCCTCCCGTCGTTGATGCTCGAAATCGACATCGATATCCGGCGCTTCGTTTCGTTCGCGACTGATGAAACGCTCGAACAACAGATCCGTCTGGCTGGGATCAACGTTTGTGATTCCCAGGCAATAACACACCGTCGAATTTGCGGCACTGCCGCGCCCCTGGCACAAAATGTCTTGGCTGCGAGCGAAGCGCACCATGTCCCAGACCGTCAAGAAATAGGCTTCATAATGCAGCTCTTCGATTAATTCGATCTCGTGTTTCAATAGACCAATCACTCGATCCGGAACGCCGCCAGGCCACCGCTGGAGTGCACCTTCCCAAGTCAAACGCTTCAGGTGTTCGATCAGCGTCATCCCGGCGGGAGCGATTTCTTCCGGGTATTCATACCGCAGGCTCGACAAGCTGAACTGACATCTTTCCGCGATCGCGACGGTCCGCTGGACGGCTTCGGGAATTTCGCGAAACAATTGCTCTATCTCCGCGAGACTCCGCAGGTGATATTGACTGTTCGCGAAGCGTTGTTCATGCACGTGGTCGATGGTTGTGCCGTTGCGGATCGCAGTCACACAATCGTGCATCAACATTCGCGCCGGTGTGTGGTAATGAACATCACCCGAGGCTACCAGCGGAACGCCGGACTTGGATGACAGGTCACGATACCGCCGGATGACCGCACGATCGTCAACGCCGCGGTGCAGTGAACACAGCAAGTAGGCCGATTCGCCGAACAAACCTCGGAATTCAGTTCGCAAAAAGTCGGCACTCAGGTCGGGGCGTCGTTGTTCGTCAAGATCTGGCACCTCGGTCTCTATCGCATCGTCGTTCCGATCGAAATGGTCACCTTCTCGCCAGGTGGAAAACGCTCCGGCAATCATCCCCTCGTTGAATTCGACGACATCGGACCATTCCAGTCGACACCGACCTTTCTCGCACCGTAACCGGCCGCGCGAAAGCAACTGACAGAGTCGACCGTATGCCGCCCGATCGGTTGGCCAAAGAACCATCGATGGCGCGTCGACCGGATGAATTTCAGCGCCGATGATGTATTTGAAACCTAGGTCGCGTGCGGCCCCGAAACCTCGCACCACCCCGGCTAGCGTTTCGGAATCCGTCAGCGCGATCCCTTCGTATCCAAGCTCCGCCGCTTGGGAAACAAGTTCATCCGGGTGCGACGCCCCGTTCAAAAACGAGAAGTTGCTTTTGCAGTGAAGTTCAACGTAGCGCATGACGTCAACGGTAGGCATTCGGCCACGATCAGACAATGTCCGGTCAAGCCAGCACCTGTTTGATCACTTCACCGTGGACGTCGGTTAACCGACGCTCAAACCCGTTGTGGTAATAGGTTAAACGCTTGTGATCGAGTCCCAATAAATGCAAGATCGTTGCATGAAAGTCATAGACCGTCGCGATGTTTTCGATCGCTTTGTGGCTGAATTCGTCGGTCGCACCGTAAGTAAATGGTGCTTTCACTCCCGCGCCCATCATCCACGCGGTGAATCCGTCCGGATTATGGTCACGCCCACTGGCCCCTTTTTGAAAGGTCGGCATTCGGCCAAACTCGGTCATCCAAACCACCAACGTGTCTTGCAGCAAACCGCGCTGTTTCATGTCGCGAAGCAGGGCCGCACATGGCTGGTCCAACACCGGGCCGTGTTTACTGTATTGATCCAAAATGGACTTGTGTCCATCCCAATTGCTGACGCCTTCACCGCCGGTCTGATAGGCTCCGTTAAACAGTTGGACAAACCGGACTCCTTGCTCAAGCAGACGTCGCGCCAGGATACAGTTCCTGGCAAACTGTGCCTTTAACGGGTTCTCTGTTTGGTCGGCACCGTATGCCCGCAACGTCGTTTGCGATTCTGTGGACAAATCGGTCACTTCCGGAACACTCAATTGCATCCGCGCCGCCAGTTCATAGCTGGAGATCCGCGCCGCCAATTCGCTGTCACCCGGGAATTGTTTTAAATGTCGTTCGTTCAGTCGCTTGAGAAACTGCCGTGTTGTTTTGTCCGTGCTGACACTGGTTCCATCGGGTACATCCAAATTGCCGAGCGGTTTGATCGCATTGAATTCGGTTCCCTGAAACGCGGCCGGCAAAAAACCGGGACCCCAGTTGTTGACGCTGGACTGCGGCGTACCGCGTGGATCGGAAATCGCAACGTAGGCCGGCAGATTCTCGTTCTCGGTTCCCAAAGCCCATGTCGTCCACGCGCCCATGCTGGGGAAACCGTCCAACGTGTAACCGGTCGACATGAAGTTTTCGCCGGGACCGTGTGTATTGGTCTTACCGGTCAACGAATGGATGAAGCACATGTCGTCAGAGAGTTCTGCCAACTGTGGTAGCAGTTCTGAAACCATCTTGCCCGATTCACCACGCGGTTTAAATTCCCACGGGCTTTTGGTCAACATTCCCTGTTCGCCTTGAAAGGTCACCAGGTTTTCGGCACCCGGCATCGGCTGT
Source organism: Planctomycetales bacterium (assembly GCA_020426665.1). GTDB lineage: Bacteria > Planctomycetota > Planctomycetia > Pirellulales > Pirellulaceae > Stieleria. The sequence goes on along the minus strand of JAGQPO010000352.1, from coordinate 5,767 downwards.
CCGTGGCGTTTGACCAGCTCCGGCTTGTAGTCAAACGTATCAACTTGGCTGCAAGCACCCGCGCAAAAAATGACCAGGACGTTCTTGGCCGCAGCCTGGTGATGTGGCGGCCGCGCGGCGAATGGACGCGATGGGTCGATCTTGGGCGCGATCGATTGACCGGCTGCCAATAAGTTCTGTTGCTGCAGTAGATTCGCTAGCGCGATACCACCGAGCCCGCTGGCCGCGTTCGCCAAAAAATTTCGTCGATCGAGAAATTGGTTCATGGGATGAATACAAACTCGTTAGCGTTTAGCATCGCCCGCGTGAACTGTGTCAGTCCCTGATCGGCGATAAAGGATTCACTGTCGGCTAATTCCTCCGGCGTCGGATCACGCGAAAAGCAGTACCTCCAGGCGTGGACCACCATTTCCGATGTCGATTCGGATTGATCGGTCAACCGTTTCGCAAAGATTTCCGCTTGCTGCATCACAAAGTTGCTGTTCAACAGACTTAGCGCCTGCAACGGTGTTGTCGATCGGCTGCGTTTGGGGACGACCATGCTGGCGTCGGGACAATCGAAGACGCCAAAGACTTGGTCCTTTTCCTGACGGACTTTGGTCATGTAAATCATACGTCGCCAATCTTCCGGGCCGTATTTGTCTTTCGGATGGTAGTGACGAACGTTTTCCAGTTGGACCGCGAAGGCACTAAAGCCAGGACCTCCCCTATTGTCCAAGTTCAATTTACCGCTGACGGTCAAAATCGAATCACGGATCGTTTCCGCTTCGCATCTTCGCGGCGGAAACCGCCACAACAATCTGCTGTTCGCATCCACTTCCAATGCCGCGCGGTTGGGCCGGCTGTCTTGTCGCCAAGCACGGGAATTCAATATCAATCGGTGAATGTGTTTCAATGACCAACGGTTTTCGATCAGCTCGCTCGAGAGCCAGTCCAGCAATTCGGGGTGACTGGGCGGCGCGCCGTTCGTTCCAAAGTCACTTGGTGTATCGACGATTCCGGTACCGAAATGGAATTGCCAAAGTCGGTTGACAATCACTCGCGCCGTCAACGGATTTTCCTTTGACGTGATCCAATCGGCAAACGCCAAACGTCGGCTCTGTTCCGGGGCGTCTTGCGTCAAATCCAGCCGTGCAAATACTTGGATTGTATCCGGGCCGACCATCTCTCGTGTCGCACCGGGTTCGCCGCGATACAGTCGATACGTCGGCCCGGGTTGCGAAAAGGTGCCGGCATAGACACGCTGCGATTCTTCAAGTTTCGCCTTCAATGCCTGAGACGATTCCAACTGTTTCAACCACCGGCGTCCCCGATCCTCAAGATCCTTTGAAACGCCCACGAATTGATATTTCTGATCTGCTGTCTGTGCCGGATCCAGTGGTCTTCGATCGGCGGACGACGCCAGCAGCGTCCATTGGTCTGGCACGGTCGCAGACTCGATCCGATAAGCCGTCGCAAGCCGATCGGAGTATTTTGACTGGCGGTCGCGGCCCCAAACGATGCGATCGATCATCACGGGCTTGGTCAATTCGATCTGGACCCAGCCCCCGGAGTCGGAACTGGAAATCCAACTTCTCGCGTTTCCATAGCGGCCGTCATTAATGTGTTCCAACTTGTGGAGAGGATGCTGGAAGTCGCCGGAGGAACTGGCTGTGGCGCCAACACTGGCGAGCGCAACGTTCTCGCCGCCGGAATAGATTTCCAGCTCATCGATACACGCCTGGGCGCCGGACGTCTTTTCAATCGTGAACCGGACGAAACGGGCCAGAGTGGGAACCACACGTTCAACGTTTCTTTTTGCATTGACCGCGGGCCGCCGTTCCTGGTCGGCGTCTGCCGCGTTCGTTTTCGTCGACGCCAACGGTTCATTGGGAATGAACTGCTCTAGCTTCTGAGTCAAATCTGCGATTTCGGCGTTAACCTCCATGAGTCGCTGCCGAGCTTCATCGGAAAGAGGAAGCGGTCGCTCACCATGTTGGACGCCGGCGAACACCGCTTGCATCGAGTAATAATCACGCTGGCTGATCGGGTCGAATTTGTGGTTGTGACAACGGGCACAGCCGGTGGTTAAACCTAGAAACGCGGTGCCGGTCGTGTTGATCATGTCGTCCAATTCGTTCATTCGTTGCACCAGACCCAGTTTTGGATCTTTGCCCTTGACGATGTCGTTCGGTCCGGCAACTAAGAAACCTGTAGCGACGTCAACGCCTAGTGCATCGCCGGCAATCTGTTCACGTACGAATTGATCGTACGGCTTGTCATCGTTCAATGATTGAATCACCCAGTCGCGATAGTGCCACGCACTTGGTCGTTCGCGGTTGGTTTCAAATCCGTCCGTTTCCCCAAATCGGACCAGGTCCAACCAGTGGCTCGCCCAGCGTTCACCATATTGGGGGCTTGCCAACACAGTCTCGACCAACCGCTGCCAAGCGTCATCGCGAGGATCGGATTCAAACTCCGCAACCTGCTCGGGCGTCGGCGGGATGCCAAGCATGACCAAGAATAATCGACGAATTAACACGTGCCTCGGAGCCTGTTGTGAACATTGCAGTCCGTGCTCTTGTAATTTCAGCTCGATGAAACCGTCGATTCCATCAACATCTCTCGCTCGCGTGATCGGCCGAAACGACCAATGATCCAGTTCCACGTCCGGCTTCGCAGGGCCATAATTCTCAGGGACAGCAGCACCGTCGGCAATCCAGTTTTCGATCAGACCAATCTCATCATCTGACAAAGGTTCATCCGGCGGCATCTCCCATCCCGGTTCCTCCCGTTTGACCAGCTTCAGCAAATAACTTGCCTCCGTCTTGCCGGGCACAATCGCCGGTTCTCCCGAGTTACCGCCCGACAACATCACCGACAATCGATCCAGTCGAAACTGACTGTTCTGTTCGTCCGCCCCATGACAATCGATGCAACGATCCCGAAAAATGGGTTGCACGTCTTTCTCAAAATCAACAGCACCGGCGCAGACGCTCATCCAGACCAAGACCACAAACGCGCGGCAACAGCACGCAGCGTCATTTCCGAATCCACCAACGGTGCGGAGCACAATCAGAATCATGGATGATTCATCCCAATTTGGCCAACGGCTTATTCGACCGCACGTTTCCGGTCGACGAAAAAGCGAACGGCCAGTATAGCTGAACGAGCCGATCAGGTATCGAGAATCTCGCCGATGCATTGACCCTATTCAGGGGAGTCAATATTTTGGCCGCGGGGACGGCCGGCTCTGGACATGGCCAATGCAGCGCCCGCGATTAAGCCGATCGCCGCGGAAACATACAGTTCTGACCGAAACTCATCTTCGGTGATCCGCCAGTCGTGCCACCATAGCAAGATGGCAGCAAAAAGAATGTTGAAAATGATTGCGACACTGATTGCCGAAAGCCAAAGTAACAAGACCCAACCTAAACCCGAACGCCCAACACGTCGCGCACGGCGAAAGATCGCAACACTAAGGAAAACCAATACGAACAGGCCGATCGGCATCTGATGAGATTTTGGTAATCAATGAATGGGCTAAAACGGTGGCAATCACATCGGCTCACGGCCGTGCCGTTCGCGGTCAATTCCTCGTATCCTAATTCAATTGTCCATCGCAACCGACCCGACTGGAAAAAAGTGGCGATCAGTCATCCGGATCGATCAACTGTTGTCTGCAAGTTTCGCGAATCAGGTGCATGCGGCGTTCGATCGTTCGCTCCGAGCAGCCCAGTCGCGACGCGAGTTCCGAGTTGGAAAACCCTTCCATCTTTCCGACTGCGATCTGTCGCAGCACCCCGTCACCAAGGTGCGAAAGCAGTCTTTCGATCGACTCGGCCATCGTCATCACCATTTCCGGCGTGGGCTGGTCGCCGATGACTTCGATGACGGACTGATCCTTGCCGCCGGACTGCAGCGAGACCACGCGATTCCCGGATCCTCGCCGCTGCCGAAGCTCGCGACGCCTTTTGTCGACCAGTTTTCTCGCCGACATCTTCAACAGTAACCGCCAAAGGTCGTCGCGCCCGGCCATCTCCGGAAACCGGCCGGCCTGGGCGGCGCGATAGAAACTTTCAAACACACTGACGACAATGTCTTCTTCGTCTGAGACGCCGCGATTTTGGTCGCGCAGAAGTTTTCGTACGCTGCGAATCAAACGATCGTAATAGTGTTGCCAGATCTCTTCGGCCGCAACAGAATTTCCGTCTTTGACCTGGTCGATCCAGTGGCTGACATTGCTTTCGTCCGACATCTATTTGGAAGCGAACGCTCCGCGAACGAGACCCGAATCAAAACCTTCCGGCATCTGATCTTCCGCGGCATAAATGTACAAAGCCGCGATAATGATCGAATTAAGTGCGGAAGAGATCAACGCGACGGCGATCAGGATCACGACACCGATGCCGACAAGGACGCCGCCTAAGGCAGTCTGTCCCGAACCCATCAAGACGACGCCGCCGACCAGAGGAAGAATCCCGGTCAAGCTTAACAGAAACGTGACGAAACCGATGCCGTAGTTTGAAACCAATGCTTCGCCCCAAGTTTTACGCATCACTGCGACGCTGCGTTTGACCGATGCGACCGGGCCAAGGCCCTCCACAACCAGGACCGGTACAACAAAATATGTTGTGATCGACCAGGCCATTCCCAACAATCCGGCGACAATCTGGCCGACCTTTTCCGACCGGGACTCGATCATCCGCAAGATGATTCCCACCGTCGCACTGACCAACGCCCAGCCGGCGATTTGGGGAAGTCGAGACATCGCCGAGTGGAATCCGTCGCTCACCGTTGGGTCGCCACCCTTGAGCCGGATGACCGCACATCCAACCAACGCCGAATTGAAGAACGTGATCACGAAGTAGTTGACGAAGTAGAACAAGAACATCACGACCCATGCGATCGCGTTTTGTGTGACGTTTTCTTGATTCTCTTCGATCGCTTCGAGTGCGCCGGACATGAACAATGGTACCGCGAAACTGGCCAGCACCAGGATGCACGAGATTCCGCTTAGCAACGGAAACAACAGAAGTTCTTTGTCCATTTTCAAGACATGGACGGCCTGTTTTGTCAGGTGCCATCCGCGGGAGATTCGCTCAAACATGGACCACTCCGGGTAAAAGTTTGGGGGCTGTCCGAAAAGTCTAGCGGTTGGGCGGTTGCAACGCAAAGAATTCGTCCATCACAGGGCATCGGACAGGTTAAAATCGGTCGCCGAACCAATCGGTCCTAAGCCTTGATCCTCCTTCCCCGATTTGCACCCGCCATGAAATCAACACACCGTCTGCTGGCACTTTCGATCGCACTTCTGTCCACGTCGCTCCTGTCTGTCCATGGAACCGCCGCCGAAAACGTTGGGGTTGGTGCCAAACCGATCGAAGGTTCCGAAACAATTATCGACGGCTCACGCAAAATGCTGGACGAAAAATGGACGTATTGGGAAGGTCCACGCTTCAGTTCGTCGCTGCCGATCAAGTGGAAGATCGTCGATGATCCGGTCGATGACGGCACGGTCATGATGACCGACGATCCGGTCGCCGCAGGAGGCAAGTACGGTACGGCCGACATCGTCACCAAGCAGAAATATCGCGACTTTCGGCTACACGTCGAATTCTTCATCGTCAATAAAGGCGGCAACAGCGGTGTGTATCTTCAAAACCGCTACGAGATCCAAGTTCTCGATGGCGACAAAACGAAGCACGGCATGGGCGCTGTCATCAACGAGACCGAGTCGCCCTACCACGCTTACAACGGCGTCGGCAAATGGAACGCCTACGACATC
>JAGQPO010000351.1:911-3754 GCA_020426665.1 Planctomycetales bacterium | reverse complement strand
GTCACGACCGATTTTCCGCGTCTTTCGCACAGGTTCGGCGCAAAATCGCAACGTCAAACGGATGCTTCGGGCCCCCGAAAAACATTGCCTTTCGCAAAATCGAGACTGCATATTCATCGCCACAGCCACTCGCGAAAACCCTCGACCACTTGTTGGCGCTGCGTGAACGCTTGCCAGATCACGAGTGCCGCCAGCCCCAAAGCGATAACCAACATCATTCCGCCTCGTCGAGGCGTCGGTGCCGACGTCGACTCCGATTTGTCACGCAGGTGCCCCAGCAACTTCTCCCAAAATACGGTCGTGGCGATCGGTTCAAATGACTCGATCGAGGTCGAGTCGATTGCCCGGTGACCGGCGGCCCGAAGGTGGACACGTAGCGAAGGTAACAGTACCTGGAGCGTCTCGGGGTCGGATGTCGCTTCCGGGTCCAATTCCAAAGAAGCCTGTAGCAACGGCTCCAACATCTGGTCGGGCGTCCGACCATAGACGACCAAACGGGGGCGAGATGTCAGCGACAAAAGCGAGACGATCAGCCCATAAAATGTTGCCAAGGCCAGCCAAACCCAGGGGCCAAACACCCCCGCGGCGGCTTTGGGAAAAAACAGCTCTCCGGGACCGATCGCGATCAGACCCGCGACGGAGAATCCGACGGCGGCGATATCGCGGCCACCCGTTGTGATCAAGACTCGACCGCTGAGTCGAATCAACCCAAGCAGCAACAGATACGCGATCAGCGGAATCAATGCGATCAACCAATAGACCGGTTCGATGGACATGCTCTCTAGCTGTTTCCTGCTGACAATGGAAAGGCGTTGCGGTTTGATTTGAGACCAGCCTACCAATTTGGCCGTTTTCATGCGACGGAGTATCAATTCCCTACTCTGATCGCGTTAATCCATCCAACCCGCAGATTGGTGGCAAGTACTAGGGCCGTCTCGCAGCCCAGAATCGGCGATCACAAAGATTGCATCGCACGTTTGCTGTTAGGGGCCCGACAATCAGCCTACAAACCGCCGCCCCTGACGCACCATTTGTTAACAGCCGACGTACTTCATGAGTCAACCATCTACCGAGTCAAAGTCAGTTGCCGATGCGATTTGTACCGATCTGTCGCTTGATTCCATCCCCCCCGGCGACGGGCAACGAACCGTGATCCAACGCGTCGAAACCACACTCCAACAAGTCCAACAGGCCTGTCGGGACTGGGAGTCCCAGCCGTCGTCGAACGCTTGCACCGAATTCGCATTGAGCATCGTCATCCCTGTCTTCAATGAACGCCAGACATTGCCCAAGATCTTGGAACGTATCGACGAAGTCATGCCCGCTGGAACCCAGACAATCGTGGTCGATGATGCCAGCACCGACGGAACGGCGGAGTGGTTGAATGGACTTGCGCCGCGGCACGACCGTACCGTCCTACTGCGACGAGTCAATCATGGCAAAGGGTCGGCGGTTCGGCTGGGGATTCGCCACAGCCACGGAGCGATCGTCGCGATTCAGGATGCCGACACGGAATACGATCCAATTGATCTTCTGGGCGTCATCAAACCGATTCAATCCGGCGACTCGGACGTCGTCTATGGCTCCAGGTATTTAAGCGGCACCGACGACCCCTCGAAACTGCATCGCCTTGGGAACTGGGCTCTGACCGCGATCAGCAACTGCATGACGGGCCAAAGACTGACCGACATGGAAACGTGCCACAAAGCCTTCCGCGGTGATTTGGTCCGATCCATCCAGATCCAAGAATGCCGTTTCGGATTTGAGCCCGAGATCACTGGGAAGATTGCCGAACGCGGCGTCACGATTTTCGAAGTTCCAACCGGATACAATTATCGAAGTTACGACGAAGGCAAAAAGATCACCTGGAAAGACGGTATCGCCGCCTTGGCCTGTATGTGGCGATACCGCAACTCGGGTTGGTGTCGACGTGCACTCGCCGGCGCCCAGCGAGTCGTGGTTCGCCTTCCCAAACTGCTGATTGGCGGGCATGCCAAGCCTCTTCGTCGATGACATTCAAACCACCCTAGGTCTTTCCGGTACAGCAGAGGAGCGACTGCAAGCGATCTCGTTCTTTTTTCTCGGCACAGCCGTCACCACGTCAGAAGCTGACTCACGCGATGCGGGATCCGGATCGCCGGGTTGTCTACCAGGATGCTGCCGGAAAGTTCACGACGAGATTGGTCAGTCCGATTCGATTCACCGCGAATGATCGTTGCGTCCTCGCGTTGTGCATCGGCCGGCAACACCATCGGCAGCTTGTTGCCAGCCAAATCAAGTCCGTCGCCATGGTGAACAAGAGCCTCCGGCGTCGGCCACCGGTGCATCACAACAAGATCGATCCGATCCGTCCAGTCAAAGAGAATTGGTAAGAAGATTTTGGGTAAGAAAATTTTCCTACCCATAATTTTCCTACCTACATCGGGACATGGCTAGTACGCTCCGGTCGATGAAACCCGGGGCGTCGTCGGAAGTCGGCTATGTGCAAGCGGTCAGCGCACCTTTTCATTCCAAGGACATTCAATCATCCCATCGAGAACGGACCGATGCAACGAGCTACGATCGATAACAAGCGTCGGTTGGACCAACCGCCAGCCTGGGAGAAGTCCGCTTGAGCGTGGAGGCGAAGAACACCGGTGCGGCTTAGCCGGTTTCGTTTTGCCGCACCGGCGCTCGACGCCGGAGTTTTAAATCTCATTTTCCGCTCAACTCGCTTCGGTCACGCACCGGACGGTCAACTGAGCCGGTTGAATGTGTAGGCACCAGCGCTGAGTGAACGTTTCGATCGGAAGCCTGATCGGGACTTGACGTCGTTCCTCGCCGCTACTTGTCCCCTCTAATGA
>JAGQPO010000351.1:0-899 GCA_020426665.1 Planctomycetales bacterium | reverse complement strand
TCCAGGTGTGCAAGACCATGACCGCAGCGGGATCATAGCCTTGCTCTTTCTTGATATTCTTGGAAAGACTCTTCCAAGCCGACTCGGCGATCAGATCCGCCATCTCGCGGCGGTTGACCAACGCGAGCTCGGACAGAGCATTTGGCTACGTGAAGACGACTTGATAGTAAACGACTCCCGGCAGTAACAACTTGGAAGCCTTCAGCATTCTTTTTGAATCGATGTCGTTGATGGTCAGATTCGCCGCCTCGGAGTACCTCAACCCCGCCGAATACAGGACCGTCAAAAACGTTCGATGTTTGAGATTCTCTGCGCACTGGATCAGCTGGTCTACTTCCTGTCGGCTGAGCACGGTGGGCAGCGCCGTGGGACGCTTTCCGAAGGGGACCTGCAGAAGTTCGAAGAGTGAAGGGTGACGGGTGAAAACAAATCGCAGCGTGATACGCGGGAAGAACGCACTGGCTTTCAAACTTCAAACTTCCACCTTCAAACTTCCTATGCGTCTTCAACGGTCGCACATTGGAGCGGTTTTCCGGTAAAGTCGGCAAACCTTCGCACGTGGTAGGTGTAGGCGTCGATGGTGGTGTCGGCGAAATTGCGGATCAACATGTCTTCGGCGAGTCGTTTGGTGATGGGACAATTGCGTTTTCTGTAAGGCGTCATGCTGTGACCTCTATGAGAAGCGTGAAGGTGAATGATCAGGGCACGAGGCAAAAGACGTCTGACTACGGGAAGCAGTCGGTGGGCGTGCATCGGGGCTGGCAGGGATGCCAACGAACAACTCCGCACGGACGCCTCCGCTGCCACACCACCAACACCAACTACCCATCAACACCCGTCACCGATCGAAGCAAAAAGCATTTCGACTAAGTTCAACGACTGCGATGACCGAGTCGCGG
>JAGQPO010000350.1:878-2282 GCA_020426665.1 Planctomycetales bacterium | reverse complement strand
ATACGACGCACGGGAGTTATCGCCGCGCGGCGATAATACGGCAGCGAAGCGGTGATAATACGCCGAGTGCCACCCAGAAAACCGGAGGACCACCGGCAATCATACGCCAAAATCCCGTATTCCTAACTGCCCATCCGCATATAATCAAGTTATCCGACAGATATGATTCAACTTCCACACTACATCTGTGTTCGACTTCTAGCAGACGTTGCAGCGGTATTGCGTCCGTCCATCGTTGATTTTGCGGACCGCGACACGTTAAACCACATCGATCAGTCTATCAGCCAAGCGAAAACTGCTGCCGATGGCGACCTTCCACGTCCTTCTTTAGAAGATCTCTCAATCACTGCCACGCAACTGACCGGCAAGTTGGAATTTTTCTCCCAGGGTCTGTTTTTTGATGATGCTGATCGAGAATCACACCTGGGGCGGCTATCGCCTGATCAGCTGGCACTTGTTCGCGATGTGGCTGATATCGCCGCTAGATCGTTGCGGGCGGCGGTCGATGACGAATCAAACGCCAACACTGAATGCCAAGAAGGGCTTAGTTGGGCGTATGATGTTGCGGAGCGATTAAGCGACGATGAGCTACAAGGTCGAATACAAACGCTTGTCGACAACGCAATTCAGTAGTCGCGGGGAACCATCGGATGTAACGGATCGGCGGAGTCAGGTTGGTCTGGCCATCGCAATATCGTTCGCCGCCGACTCGTTAATCCGTGCCGTTCTGCCAATTAGTGTGCATCACCAAACCTACACCTTGCCGGACGGCGATCATCTGACTGTGGTCGACGACGTACTGTATGGAATCGACTCGACTGACAATGTTTCGGCCTACGATCGGATCCTGCGAATCCCAAGTCGTAATTCTGCCTCGTACGTTGCGAAACGAGGGCTCACGGTTGAGCGAACTAACGGCTCAATTGCGTCATGTTTGCTCGCATTCCCTGGTGGCAGTCGGATGCTTCCAACGAATGTGCTCCTTCACCGTGGACGGCTGTTCGTTGCTAGCGGTGTTGCGTTGGCGGCGATCGATGTCCCTGAGCTTTCGCTATCCTGGACCGTCGATCTGCAAACCGGTGCGGACAACGGACTGCTTGCAATTGGCAATGACCACGTGCTTGCGATCGGAGACTTTGACGCAACGCTAATTGACTGGGACGGCGTGGTTCAGTGGGCAATCAACGTTCCCGGCGTCCTCGTTCCACCTGGTACGATCAGCGGTAACGTTCTGTCAATTGATGACGATGATGGCCAGACACATAGGGTTGACCTCGTTCACGGACGGTTGATGATGGGGTAATCAGGCCGTGCACACGAAGGACGGGAGTTGACGGCTTTGAATTGGTTAGTCTTTCGCCCGTCCTCGGTGACGGCTACCGTTGAACTTAGTCGAAATGCTTT
>JAGQPO010000350.1:0-816 GCA_020426665.1 Planctomycetales bacterium | reverse complement strand
GAGTTGTTCGTTGGCATCCCTGCCAACCCCGATGCACGCCCGCCGACTGCTTCCCGTAGTCAGACGTCTTTTGCCTCGTGCCCTGATCAGTGATCCTGACGTTGTTCAGGCGCCGTTATTCACGCGTCCTTGTGCCGGACTTGTCCATTCACGATTCCCGGCGTTCAACAGGCGGGTCTTTCAAAGAGTTACGATCGGGCTACGCCCGCTGTCTTTTGTCATTCTTTTTTTAATCGCTGTCGCGAGAGATTTTGCCCCAACTACTCAGGTCCGGTTGTAACGAACGTTTCGATAAAAAGGGCTTGCGCTTTTGCTTTTCGTAACCACTCTGGGAGCTCATCGCTGGTGAATTGGTCTCCAGCGAACACCTTCACGCTTCTTACAGAGGTCACAACATGACGCCTTACAGAAAACGCAATTGTCCCATCACCAAACGACTCGCCGAAGACATGTTGATCCGCAATTTTGCCGACACCACCATCGATGCCTACACCTACCACGTGCGAAGATTTGCCGACTTTACCGGAAAACCGCTCGAGAGCGCGACCGTTGAAGATGTTAGAACCTTCCAACTTTATCTAATCCAACAAAAGAAGGTCGCCTATAGCACCTTCAACCAGGCCGTCTGCGCGCTACGGTTTTACTTCCGACACACTCAACCGATGCCCTGGCCGGTCACGATGGTCCCCTTTGGAAAGCGTCCCAAGACGCTGCCCACCGTGCTCAGCCGACAGGAAGTAGACCAGCTGATCCAGTGCACAGAGAATCTCAAACATCGAACGTTTTTGACGGTCCTGTATTCGGCGGGGTTACGGT
>JAGQPO010000349.1 GCA_020426665.1 Planctomycetales bacterium | reverse complement strand
GCGCTTCTCGCCCTCGGAACCGCGCATTAAAAACAACTCTAACGGAGACGGACGTTCCGACGGCATGCCGGTTGCCAGCAACAAAACATCAGCAGCTTCGAATCTCAGCCCCAGTTGGTGGTTGGTTTCCGCGATGACCTGTTCCTGGATTGGCCGATATTTTCTCGGCAATTCATTGACGCCATGACTGTGCATGAATTCGGTGCCGATCCGCAGTGATGTCAGGTTCTTGAACCATTTGTTGCCGAACAATCCTGGATACTCGTTACGCGACAACATTCCTCCGACGCGATGATAATAGACGCCCGCGGGTTTACTGAGGGAAATGAAAACCACCGCAATGTTCGGGTGATCCGCGACGACTCGAAACTCCTTGCCGACGCATCCGACATACGTCAAATCCAGCATCAGTTCGGCTTCGGGGCGCCGCGTGTGCATTTTCATTGCAAAGCGATCAAAGTCTTGCCAGATCATACCGTCAATCGCCGAGGGTTGGCTGATATAGAACTGATCATGGTGGTTCATCTGGTCAATGGCGTCGGACCACTGTTGCCGATTGTGCGATTTGACGTCGATTCCCACAGCCGACGCGTAGGCCGTAAACCCTTCATATTCGCCGTCAAACACGTGGATCGTTGGCGGTGTTGATCGGCGTCTGGACCTGGCTCCATATGCGTAGATGGCTTCTCGAATGGCTTCGCTCGCACCGCTTGTCGGATAGGCAAATCCAAACGCGCTCGAATCCAGTTGAACGATCGGAGAGATCCAGTGAAGCCAAGTCTCAAAGAACGACTCGTGCACCGCATCTTGTTTTTGCGTCCAAGCTTCGCGAAACATGTTGTGAAACAATTCGCGTCCGTTCTTGCTTTCCCCGTCCGCACCATCCAAGACACGATCAATCACGGCCTCGGTTTCAGGCATGACCAGCGAGTAAACAATCTTGGAGACGCTCGATTGGGCGAGCAACTGGTTCAGGTCTTCGTGGTCGTCAGGCACGTTTCACTCCGCATTGGGAAAAGAAACTTGTTCGGCAAGGGAGGCACCCAGCAATCGTTGACACCGATCTGCCCATCTTTGTTCGGTTTCCTGTCGTGCCTGAAACGCCATACTTTTCAGCTCTTTTTGGTCTTTTGCGATCGCATCGGTGATCGCCTGCATCCGACCGGCCATGTCGGCCGATTCGTCATTTCGTGTTCGACCGCCGGCCCATGACCACGGATCGTCCGATAACGATTGGTTGCTAAAACTTTCAATGTTCGATCGAAAGGAAATCGTTTCGATCGATTTCAAGAACGCATCCAGTTGGACTTGGAATTCCGACAGCAGTTTGGGCAGCATCCCGCTGGAACGCTGCAAGTTGGCGGCCAGATCTTGATAATGACTTTCGTTCTTCTCGGCGGAAACTCGAACCTCTTGCAGTGAACTCTCGGCATCATCGCACTCCTTTTTGCGCCGCTGGAATTTCGTTTCGACGGATTCGTGTGGGACTTTGATGGCATCAAAATGTGCGAGTGCTTGTTTGTGATCCTGTTCCAATCGAGCAAATTCGACTTTGATGTGCTCCCCGCTGGAGCCTGGATCACCAGATTGCTGTTGCTGGTCAAAGATTCGTTTTGCGGCCAGATAAGCCGCCTCCGCACGGTCGACGTTACGTTTTGCGTCGTCGTACGGCCCAGCCGAATCGGCCAGTTTGCGACCGATCCGCGCCAGACGATCGCGGTGGTCTTGAAGTTCGCGCTCCAACGAATCGTGCTTGGTCGTCAGTTCTTCGCGTTTCCGGAGACAGGATTCGGATTCGTCTTTGATGCGTCGAATTTCATCAACCAGTTCCGCAAAAGCTTGTGTTTTTTCCGCAGTACTTTTGGCCAGCCGTTTACTGTCGCGCAAATCGATCATCCGCTGATGAAGATCATAAAATTCGAAGTCGTTCTGCAGCAATTCATCACGAACCAATTCGCCGGCCCGCTTGATCATTGCATCGCGCAGTGATGATTCTTGTTGAAGTTCGGTGTCCAGTTCGGCAAGTTCCTCGCGCGCGGACTGTAAATCCCGTTTTTTACTCTGGCGGTCCTCTTTGGACGAGAAATCGGCGGCCGCAAAGGCGTCGATCTCGGCTCTAATTTCGGCGACAAACTTGGCCGAAACGTCGTTCTCGGTCGCAAGGCTTTCCAGCAGTCCTGCAAATTCACCGATTCGTTCGACCGAGGCGCAACGGGCGAATTCTTCTTTCCAGTGGTCGGTCGATTCTCCCAGTTGACGCTGCTGGGGCGGAAGCAGTTTTTGCTTCAACATCTGCGCCCGTGCGATGACCAGGTTGTCGGCCAGGATTTCGGCACGCTGATCGGAGATGGCTTCTTTGTGCTGGACCTCCTGACGACGTGTTTCGGTAAACGGAACGTGTCGGCGGAACCAACCCAAGACGCCGCGCTGTTGCTGTTTGAAGTGCTCGTATTGCGATTCGAAATCTCGCAGTTCTTCATCGTCACGCGTCCGCTCGCGCGCGATTCGTGAAATTGCTTCGTCGATCGACGTCACCAATCCGGCCGGGTCTGTGGTCTGGGCGACCGAATCAGCCAGCCGCTGGAAAATCGATTGGAGCTGGCGGTAATCGGTCGCACCACTGAGCTGTTCCAACCAATCGGAATCTTGGGTCATCAATGTTTACTCGCAAGTGCGGCGTGGCAATTGAAACGGTGGGGCAAAAGTCCCCGGTCGAGGCACTTTTCCCCAACTCGTCGTCTGCAAAAAAATCGAAAAGCGTGAAAAACAGCTGAAATCTTATTTGGCACGGTGCGTGCCTTGAGATGGCCCGGCGCTTCAGCGGATCTTGTTCAACAGGTCTTGATCAACCGGGGACAAGATCCAGTGTGATCGATCCATGTTGGTCGGCTGAGGTGGCGATGGAATCGAGTACAACCCTTTGAAGCTAAGGAAACGATCATGCAATCGAAACACAAACGAAACCTGACTTTAGGTCTAATTCTATCGATCGGCGCGGGACTTGGGGCGGGCGGCGCATTGGTTTCCGCCAATCCCGCGGCCAAGGTTACCGCACCGAGGATGATGGAGCATCTGTCGCCGGAGGCACAAGCGGCCATTCAATCGGCAAACAATCTGTCGACGGCTTTCCGATCGGTCGCCGAACACATGTTGCCATCGCTTGTGACGATCGAAAACCGACCGGTCGTCGCAACCCAAGCGCACACCCGTCGGTTGCAACCCTCGGCCGATCCGCATGGTGGGGCTAATCCTTTCAAGGGCACCCCGTTTGAAGACATGTTCCGTGATCTCCAGCGATCCAATCCTGGAGGGCAAATGATTCCTAAGGGCTATGGAATGCAATCGCCACCTCCATCGGCCGGCATGGGGTCGGGTGTGATCATCGATGCGTCGGGAATCATCCTGACAAACAACCACGTTGTCGCCGGCGGCGGTGAGGTAACCGTCAAGACCCATGATGGACGGAAGTTTGTTGCGACACAGGTTTGGACTGACCCGGACACGGACATTGCCGTTGTCAAAATCGACGGAGCTGACGATTTGGTCCCCGCGACGCTCGGAGACAGCGAGGCCGTCGAAATCGGCGATTGGGTGATCGCGATGGGGCAACCTTTTGGACTCGAAAGCAGCGTGACCGCAGGCATCATCAGCGCCAAGCATCGCGGAATCGGGATCACGAATCGTGAAAACTTTTTGCAGACCGACGCGGCGATCAACCCGGGCAACAGCGGTGGCCCGCTCGTCAACTTGGCCGGAGAAGTGATCGGGATCAACACAGCAATTTCGTCTCGGGGCGGCGGAAATGACGGGATCGGATTTGCCGTACCCTCTAACCTCGCCCGCTGGGTCAGTGATCAACTGCGTGAGAACGGTACGGTCAAACGAGCTTACCTGGGAGTCGGCATCCAACCGGTGTCGCAAGAGTTGGCAGCGGAATTGGGGGTCAAGCCGTTTGGTGGCGTCGCGATCACCGATGTCTATGACAACACACCGGCAAAAGAAATGGGGCTGAAGCCCGGTGATGTGATCGTTGAATTCGCCGGTGAAAGCATCAAGTCGCCTCAAGCGTTGCAATTGGCGGTCGAAAGGTCGGCGATTAATTCCGAAGTTCCCGTCAAGGTTGTCCGCGACGGTAAAACGATGGAGATGACATACCGTGGTACCGAAGTGGCCAAAGACTTTGTTGCGATGTCGCATCCGGAAAGCGAATCGTCGCCGGCGGAATTAAGCGAGATCGGAATCGGTGTCGAAGGACTGACATCGGAAATCGCAAAGTCGTTGGGGGTCGACGCGGATCACGGCGTCGTCGTAACGTCTGTTACCGATGGCAGTGCCGGTGATCGGTCTGGACTGGTTCCGGGAATGGTGATCGTCGAAGTCGACCGAAAACCGATCCACAGCGTCGATGAGTTCGAAAAAGCAATGGCTGTCGCAAAGGAGTCTGACGGCAGCACGTTGTTGCTGGTTCGATCGGCCAAAGGATCACGCTTTATCGTGCTGAAGCGAAGCTGATCCGACACGTTGTGCAAAAGGGTTTACGAACAAAGGGCGCTGACATGATGCAGCGCCCTTTTTGCATGGATGATCGCGGCGGCGTACCAGATGGTCATCGAATACGAAGATGTATTCGAATGGTTATTCGGCCAGGCCCTGCAGCCGGGCAAGCGACTGTTTGATGGATTCGACACGCGATTGTGATTGAGCCAACGTTTGACCGCCGGCCTCCGACGCCTGAACCGCTTGAGATTGTTTGGTGGCCAATTCAGCGACGGTTGCTGTCAACTCACCGATCTTGGTTTTCAGCGGTTGCTGTGCGCCCATCAGTTCTGCCGCAGACATTTCACGCTTTGCAACGTCCGCAACGGCGGATTGTTCGGCTTGTGTTTTCGCCGCAAGGTCGGCCTTGGCCGTTTCAAGCTGTTGCACCTTTTCACCGATGGCCGATCGCAGGGTGTTTGTCGCAGCGATCAGGGTTTCGTCTTCTTTAACAAGATCCAGTGCACCGTCGGTGTTTTCCAGGGCTTCCTTCAGCTTTTCGATGGCTTGGTTCAAAGCACTGACGTTCTTGGTGGCATCGTTTTTCGCAGCCATCGCAGTCGTCAACGTTGCTTTTGCCGTCTCAATTCCCGCAACCGCGACTTTGTATTCGGCTTCGTTTTTGGTCAGTTCGGCTTGCACGGCGGCCAGCTCTTGTCGGCCTTTCTCGGCAGCTGCCGAGGCTGCACCGGCGGATTCTTGCAATTCGACGTACTGATCTTCGTCGGATGCAAGTTGGGAGATTGCCTGGGTGCGTTGTTGTCGCAAATCTTTGAACTGTCGGTCGAATTCGATTTCGCCGGTCCAGCGTACGATGGATTGTTTCGCCGAATCGACCGCTGCGGTGGCTTGGTCAAACGATGGTTTCACGTTTGCCAAGGCGTCTTCGGCGGGTTTCTGCATTGGGACCAGCGTCTGTTCGGTCTTCTGTGCATCCGACAGCGTGTTTGCAGTTTCAGTTGCCAACTTTTGCGCCGAGGCGAGGGTCTGTTCCGCAAGTTTCATCGCGGCAAGTTTCGCTGTCGCATCAGACTTGGCGGCATCCCATTGACTGTTCTTGGTTGTCGCGGCGATCCGGATCGTCTCGGCCGCCGATTTCAAGTTCGCGTCATCGGGGAATTGGTCCGACGCAGCGGCAGACTTCTGAGCCGCCTCGTTTAAGACCGGCGTACTTTTTGACAGTGATTCGACCAATTTCGTTGCCGCATCGTACTGGCCCACTGCGGCAGTCAAGGTTGTTTGTGCGGCGGTCAGGTTGGTCGCAGCAGCGTCCGATTTTTGTTTTGCGTCGGCAACCAAACTTTGGGCATTGGCGATGTCGGCATTGATTTTTTCGAGTGCCGCAAGTGCGGAACGATAGGTCGCATCGATCGGCATCAGTTCTGTTTGCTTTGCCGTAAGCAGTGCCGTGGCTTCATCGAGTCTGGTTTCCAGACGAGGGACATTCGTTGCCAACTCACCCAGTCGCGCTCCATCGGTTGCGTTATGAACTCGAATCGCGCCCGTCCAATCGCCGGAGATCGCGCGATTGGTTTCGTCGCAATACGAGGCTTGGAGCGCGAGGTCCGGAAAGGCTTCGAAGGCGATTTGTTGGGCACCATTTTGGTCCCAAGTTTTCGGCGTCCGATCGCGGCCACAGGAGAACAGCCGCCCGTCGCGGGTGAACTCGACGCACATTGCGCCTCCACCATGGGCACCCCAGCTTTTGATTTGGCCGCCGTTGTCCATTTCCCAAAGCCGAATGGTCGTGTCTTCACTGCTGGAGGCCAGAATGTTTGAATCGCTACGCCACGAAACACTAGTGATGCCGGCGGTGTGTCCCTTTAGGGTCAGGTATTCACGTCCCGTCCAACCTTCCCACACGTGTAATCCGCCGTTGCGGTCACCGGTGGCCAGCAGCACGCTGTCGGGACTGAATTCCAGAGCCGTCACCCAGTCAGTGTGCTTTCGAATCTCATGCATCAACTGTCCGGTGTCGGTTGCATAGATGCGTACAACGCGCTGCGGTCCGGCCAGCGCGATCAACGTTTGGTCCGAACTGATGTCGGCGGCCAGGACTTCATCCAGTTCATCACCGATTTCGATGATCCTATCACCGCTGCGGATGTCCCAGACAACGACGCGTCCACTGGCCCCGGCGACACCGCCACCGCACAGCAACAATCCGCCGTTACGACTGAATTTCAAGACGCGCGGTGTTCCTTCGGGAAAGGGCAGGACGCCGACCAATTCAAGCGTCTGGGTGTTGTATAGCAGGACTTGTTTCTGGCCACTGACGGCGGCTAGCGGCGCCCATGGGCTGGTCGCCAACGCGTCGACCGCGGTCGACGCCGCCGTCGAAACCTCCGGTTGCAGACTTAATCTTGCCGGCATCGGAATTTCAGCCGGTCGCTCGGTCGACGGTGCGGAAAGCGCTAGATCAAACTTCTTCTTCTTCGACGCTTTGGACGAACTTCCCGCGTTCTCCAAGACTCCGCCGTCGATCCATTTGCGAAGTGTCTCGATCATCTCGTCGGCAATCTTCGGCG
This sequence comes from Planctomycetales bacterium, assembly GCA_020426665.1. Lineage (GTDB taxonomy): Bacteria > Planctomycetota > Planctomycetia > Pirellulales > Pirellulaceae > Stieleria. Next base: position 2,837 of record JAGQPO010000349.1, on the reverse strand, counting down.
ATTCCGGCGGCATCGAAGGCTCTTCGTCGTGCGTGACCAGGTTGTACAAGTAACTGGCCGACGCATCACCAGGTTCGATCACTTCACCCGAAGCTCCGCCCTGCATCAAACCGCTGTAGTTTGTCAGGTCCAGCCCCGCACTCTTTTTGTCCGGGTTATGGCAAGACGCACATTTGGCTTGAAAGATAGGGCGAACGTCATCATCGAAGGTCACCTTCGGCGGCATTTTTTCTTCTGCCGGGCTCGGAAGTGCGGACGATAAGATCAGCGCGACGATTGAAAGATGTCGTAGGTTGGGCATTGCATTCATCTCAGTGGTTAAACACAAACTCGCGTGAATTCAACAACGCCCAGAACGTGTCTTCAAGAGTCACTCTTACATCGCCGGACGCTGCAATCGCTTCGCCAAGCTTCTTTGATTCCGTTTCGGTTGGTTTACGAGTCAAGCAGCGAACATACAGTTCCTCGATGATCGCTTCGGGTTTCACGCCTTCGGCCAACCGTTGTTCGACCAGTTTGCCTTCCCGAATTTTTCCGTCGATCGTTTCACCGTTCAACAAGTGAAGAGCCTGCGACAAATTCGGTTCAATTTTCACTTCACAGGAACAGACGCTGCCGCGAGTTGCCCTGCCGAACGTGGTCAGGAAGTAGGTGCTCGTGTTGCCGTTGGAAATCTGGACGGCACGGGCGCCCAGCGGTAGTCCTGCAAATTTGTTCTTTGTCTCGGTCGCCTGGGTGATCGCATCGAGAAGGACTTCGGAACGGATCCTCCGCAATTCAGCGTGAGAGAAGTTGCGAGAGTCTCGCTCGTTGGTTTCGTTCGTCGCGGTGCTCAACTGATACGTACGAGACGTGCAGATGTCACGCACCAGTCGCTTGAAGTCGTAGTTGTACTCGATGAATTTTTCTGAGAGTGCGGCAAGCAATTCCGCATTGACCGGCGGATTGCTGACCCGCACGTCGTCAACCTCGTTGATGATGCCTTTGCCAAAAAAGTGATTCCAAACAATGTTGGCCAGGTTGGGCGCAAAGTAGGGGTTCTCTTTGGATGCCAGCCAGCCAGCCATCACGACGCGGCGGTCTTTGCCTGCCACATCGGGCACGTCGCCGCCGAGAAACTTGGGTGCCATGACACGTCCACCGACGGGATGTTTGACCTCTCCGCCGCCGCTGTTGAAGACGATCGTTTCGCGCGGGTCTTCGGCTTGCTTGCGTCCGATTTGCGAAAAGAATGCCGAGAAACTGTAGTAATCATCCATCGTCCAACGGTCGAAGGGATGGTTGTGGCACTGGGCGCATTGGATTCGCATTCCCATAAACACCTGGGCAACGTTCTCGGAAACCTTCAAAGGATCCGTTTCCATTTGGTAATAATTGGTTGCCGCATTCTCAAACGTTCCGCCGCTGGCCCCGAGCAACTCCTGCACCATCTTGTCGATCGGCACCTCGTTGGCGAGCCGTTCTTGCAGCCAGTTGTAATAGCGGAGCATCGGTTTGTAGGCGATTTGCTGGGTCGTGCGAATCATCAGCAACTCGGCCCATTTCATGACCCACAGCTCGACGAACTCTTTGCGATCCAACAATTCGTCAACCAGCTTCTCGCGTTTCGACGGATCGGCGTCCGCGATGAAACGTTCGTATTCTTCTGGCGTCGGCAGTGCTCCGATAATGTCCAGAGTCGCGCGTCGCAAGAATTCTTCGTCGCTGCAAATCGGTGACGGGTTGATCCGTAATTTGCGAAGCTTCGCGTGAATGTGTTCGTCGACGTAGTTAAGGTCCTCCGCTCCATTCCATTGAAACTGGACATCCTTGGGCAATACGATGAAGTGCGAGCCGACGGTGTGGGTTTCGAAACGCGCCATGATGAACGCTTCACCACCATTGGCAGCGGTCACCGTCCCGTCGGCTGAAATCGGTGCGGAGTTGTCGTTGTTGGACAAAAAGGCCGCAAGCGAAGTGACATCACGATCGGTGCCGTCGGAGTAGTGCGCACGGGCGGTGACGCGTTGGGTTGCATCTTGGCCATTCAAGACGGCTGATTCCGGGAACACTTCGACTTTTGTGACACGGGGGACTTCGCCCGGATCGTTGGGGGCGCCGATTTGGTGCCATTTCAACAATGTTTCAGCGTATTCGCTGTCACGATCGAACAGTTTGCCGCCGGTGTGGGGCACCGCGCCGATCGCTTTTTGGATCAGCAAACTTTCCTCGGGGATGGCCAAATTAATTCGCCGACCGGGAAACTGGCGTGTCAAACGAAAATGGTCACCGTCGGGATCGTAGCCGAACAGTGATAGCATAAAACCATCTTTGCCGCGCGCGGCGCCGTGGCAACTGCCGGTGTTGCAACCGGCCCTCATGAAGACGGGCATCACGTCCAATTTAAAACTGATCGGAGGCGTGACAGTGGCGTTTTTGACAACGACAGGCAACACGACTTCGTGTCCGGCGAATTGAACCTTTAATTCGGTCGTCCCGTCGACGGTCGGCAAAACCACATTGTTTTCCATGCGGGCAAACGAAGCATCCGCCAGCGTGAACGTTGCTTCGTCCGTTACATCTTCGGTAATGCCGTCTGCAAAAACCGATTGAACGATCACCGATTGGAGATCACGCGCCGAAGATAAGTCGACGTTGGGCGGATACACTCGAATCGATACCGGAGTCTTCGTCGTTGCGGACAAAGTGTCAGGCGTGCTGGAGAGTTCGGCGGCCATCGACGATGTTCCGATGGCTAGCAGAGTCGTCCATGCCAACAGGTGGTAGTGTTGTTTCAGATCCATTTTGCTTGGCTACGGTTGATTTCTGGCATCTTGCCGCTGTTGAGCTGCTAATCG